>JBEULM010000019.1 GCA_041287335.1 Hydrogenobacter sp. | reverse complement strand
GGTGGCAAAATGCTTAACTCCTACATCTATGGCACATATTCTATCCACCGCCTCTAACTTTTGAATTTCTTTGCAAACCCTCACAGTCAGATAAAAAGAACCAGCCGGAGTTAATCTCACATTTATAGCTACTATATCCCCTTCAATATCTCTGTGTAGCCTCACTTTTATAGGCTCTTTCAATTTAGGCAGATATAAAAGTCCCCACTTTTGATTAATCCTTTCAATCTTAAAACCTGGAGGAAGATAAAAGCTACCCCCATGCTCTTTCTTTTTAAAGGCTGGAAAATCCGACCTTCCAGCAAAGAAGTTTTTAAAGGCTTTGTCAAGGTTAAACACCGCTTCCTGTAAAGATTGAGAAGGAGATTCTTTAAGAAAAGGATACTCTTCTTTCAGCAAAGGCAAAAGCTTTTTATACTCATAAACATTCCACTTCTGACCTGCCAGATGATAATTTTCTTTTGCTCTGGCAAGCATGTAGTTATAAACAAACCTCACAGAACCTACAGCTCTTTTTAAGAACTGTTTTTGCTCCTTTGTCGGATAGAGCTTGAACTTGTAGGAGTAGTTTGCCCGTCTTTTGTTCCTCATTTGCCCCTGTATATAATGGTTGCTTTCATCTTTCCTTTGAAAAGATGAAGTAGTTCACACTTTCAAGTACTCTAAACTTACACTCAGTATAAATTCTGGGTAGTTTCTATCAAGAAAGTTCCTAACTTTGGTAAGTGTTTCCTCAACAGCTTGCTTTTCCATACCCACACAAGCAACGGCTATTTGGGATCTCTGCCACAGATCGTGGTGATCAGTTTCAGCCACGGATACATTGAAGTTCCCTTTCAGTCTGTCCTTTATGGATCTGAGATAGTAACGCTTCTCCTTTAAAGATCCATTTTCAGGGAAAAACAGCTCCAGCTTCAATACACCCAAGAACATACCAGTTTTACAAAGTTCTATATTATAATGCATCCCGATGAAAAGACAAGTTATTAAAAAGGTTCTTATGCTCTGGATTCTTATCTTTCTCACTTCTTGCGCCAATGCGCTCTTTTACAGTAATGATTGCCAGCGCTATCTTGAGGCTGGAGATTATGAGCGAGCTATAAAGATGGGGAAGGAAGCCATAGATCTATACCCCAGAAATATAGAGCCTTACATCTGTATAAGTAGCGTTTATCTCAAGAAGGGTGATCCTGAAAAAGCTATAGACATTTTGAAGCGGGCTGAAAAAGTCGCACCCTCTTACGAGGATCTTGCGGTTATATACAACAGGTTAGGACTTATATATCATCTGAAGGGAGATCTCAATACCGCACTTTACTATCATGAAAAGCATCTGAAGATCAGTCATGAACTAAGTGACGCAAAAGGTGAAACTGTCGCTATGTTTAATATGGCGGATATATACCAGAGTATGGGTGATGTTCAGAAAGCGCTTTTTTATTATAGAAGATCCTTAGAAGTAAGTACAGATCCTACATATACAGCTTTTGCATACAGCAACATAGCACGCATATACATAAAGGAAGGAAAGGAAAAGGAAGCTCTTGAAAGCTATCTTGCATCTTACGAGCAAGCAAAGAAAACGCAAGACAAAAAACTTATAGCCATAAGCCTTGTAAATGTGGGAGATACCTATAGGCGCTTGAGGGACTTTAAGAATGCATCTGAGTACCTCATAAAAGGATTGGAATTAGCAAAAAGAGAGGGAGATAAAAAACTTCAAGCTTATGCCTACGCCAGACTTGGTCTGTTATACAAAGATAAGGGAGATATTGAATCTGCAAGAATCTTTTTCAAGAGAGCTTACGAAATATACGTTTCGCTTGGTGATAAAGACGGGATGAAACAAGTACAATCGGAGATTAAAAAGCTGGAAAAGAGGTGATTCTTTCAACAAGTTTTTCACACAGTCTAAGAGCGTGAAGAGCGGATGACATATCCACTATACCTTTCCATGCTATATCGTAAGCTGTTCCGTGATCAGGAGACGTTCTCACAAAAGGTATACCCAAGGTCAGATTCACACCATCTCTGAAAGCAAGCAGTTTAAAGGGTATTAGACCTTGATCGTGATACATACACAGAAAAACATCAAAGGCGTCAGTTTTTAAAAAAGCGCTGTCTGGCGAAAGAGGTCCTTCAACCTTTATGCCTTTACCTTTTAGCTCCTCTATCGCTGGGAGGATCTCTTCTACATCTTCTCTTCCTATCTGTCCCATCTCACCAGCATGGGGATTTAGTCCAACAACCCCGATCGATGGTTCATACCCGAAAAGTCTTTTGAACTCCCTATGGGCAAGCTCTACCTTACCCTTTACACTCTCTCTACTGACTTTTTCTATAGCTACCTTCAGAGGAAGGTGCGTTGAAAGAAGCACCACCTTTATTTTTTCCGAATACATAAGCATGGCATACTCCCTCACGTTAGAAGCCTGAGCCAAAAACTCAGTTTGTCCCTCGTAAGAAAAGCCTGCAAGCTTAGCCCAGAATTTATTTATAGGCATAGTTAAAAGTCCGTGTATGTTACCGATAACTGCGTCAACAACAGCGCGCCCAAGGTACGCAATAGCAACTTTACCTGAAGTTAGTGACGGCATAGGTCTATCCGTTTCAGATATGTCCAAATCGGCTATGTAAATCCCCGGCACCTTTACCTCATCCGTGGTGTGTATTTCCTTCATGTTGATGTCCTTTTCTAAAAGTTTCTTTGCGCTTTCTAAGATCTTTCTTTCACCATATATGATGTATGCCTTCTTTGGATCTACGTGATCCAAAAGCTTTATTATCAGCTCAGGACCAACACCAGCGGGATCTCCTATGGTTATACCGATCTTTAACATAAACTAATTATAGAGCATCATCTTTTTCTGTGTTAAAGTAGCGGATCCGTGGGATCGTGTATGCTTGTAAGAATCTGCCTTCTGTGTTTCACAAGGTCTTCAAATATGTAGAGGATTACAGAATCCCTCTCCTTATCCACTACCTGCATTATTTCGTGCTTTAACCTTTCAAGGTTTGATAAAGTTATCTCTCCCTCAAAAACGGATTTCTGAATGTGATGTACATATTTTCTGGCTATCTTCCTGACCTTATTTAATCTTTTTTGTCCACTCTTATCCGAGAAAGAAACATCATAAACGAGTATTATCCACATACTGCGTAATTGAGCGGTAAATACGTCTCTTCTTCCAAAAGATGTTTTATAAGCTTGTAAAGTTCAAGTTTTATGAGTGTTTTATGGGAAATTTTCCTTTTGAGTTTTTTGTGGTTCAATGTATCTTCTAAAAGTTTGTTGAATTCCGAGATGAAGATACGTCTTCCTTCTGGACTCAGGTATGCGTAATTCATCTCCTGTAAAAAGTGTGCATCTTCTATTAGCTTTCCCTCTTTCAGAAGCTTTAAGATCAAACAATCAGAGAATAACGGCTTAAAAACCTCTGCCACGTCAAGAGCTAAGGAAAATCTCTTTGTGGATGGCTCATGAAGGTAGCTTATCGTAGGATTAAGCTGTGTTTGGTAAATTTCTCCCAACACTTTGGCATAGACTAAAGAGTTTCCGAAGGAGATCAAGGCGTTGAGAGGGTTTTGAGGAGGTCTTTTTGTTCTCTTACCAAAAATCCAGCCGGTTTGCTTCTCAAGAATTTGGTAGCACAATTTCCTGAAGTCACCCTCAATTTGCATCACTTCACTTGTTTTCTTAGCTCTGTCCAATCTATCGTAAAATTCTGAAGCATCAAAATCGTATACTTTTGAGATATTAAGCAAGGCTCCGTAAATGAAAGCTTTGGCGAGGTAAAGTCTTTTTGATGGCTCAAGGTGGTGCTGAGCCTGTTTAATAAGAAGGTAACCGGATAGATTTGTTTCCCTCGGGTAAAAGCTGCCCGCATAGTAGCCGTAATAATTGAAAAAGTGAACAACTATACCGTTAGAAGCAAGAATGTTCAACACTTTTGTGTTCAAAGAAAGTTCTCCAAAAATAAAGATTTCATCTACATCCTCTATGGGTATACTCTTTCTCATTTGTGAGTTTTTAAAAAGCAGTGTGTTCTCATGCCTGCTTAGTTCACCGTGACTCGTGATGTAGTAGATTTTACCCATAGCAAAACTCGTAGTAGGCACACTTTTTACAATAAGGTGCATTTATCCTCTGAGGTGGTTTGGGTAGAGACAAAAGGTGATCCATCTTTTCAAGAGCTTCCTTTATTAGTTTCTCATCTTCCCTACTTATATCCACACGTACTATCCTCTTTTGCTTTGGATAATGTAAAACTCCGTGAGAGACAGAGATTCCCTTGTTTTTGAGATAAAAAATGTAATACTTCACCTGTAAAATGTGGGCCTCTTGTAATGCGTCAGAATGTTTTATTTCGTTGATCACTATACCTTTGGCAGTTGTGATGAAATCTATGCTCACCGGCTCTCCGCACAGATCCAATTTCTGTTCCCTTTTGAAGCTGACTTCGTCAAGAAACTTACCCAGAGCCACCTTCTCAGAAGTATGTTCAAAGCTCACCCCTTTAGTAAAAAGCCAAAGCTTCCTTTCACAAACTACAAAGTAAGCAACCTGCGTACCTTTGAACTTAAGCGTATTAAGTTCTTCAATCATACTAAGTTATCCTGATCACCTTCTTTGGTGTATTCAAGTCCAAGCTCTTCATCATAATTTGCATTTATAAAGTAAATTGGTGGATAGATTTTTTCTCCAATTCGTCCCGCAAAAAGCTTGCTGTCCATCCAGTAACTTGGTGTATTTATAGTGTAGCTATAGATCTCTTCCCTCTTTTTTATCCTTTCTAAAGGATCTTTAGCGTTTGCATACACCCTCAATAGCCTCTCAACCTTATCCCTGTATTTGTTTGGAATAACCAATACACTGTCTATGTCCCTGAAAAGTTTTTGAGCATTCCCTTTGTTAAAACTATCCTTCATGTAAGAAAAGCTATTCCAAAGGCTTTCTATATATTCCTTTGCGTTTATGTAATCTCTGAGATACTTATCATCTTTACGCTTCAGGGTCTCCTCCGAATAAACTTCCTCTACGATCCTTATCTTTTCCTCTTCTGTCAGCAAGCCATCCCTTAATCTTTCCTTTGTCATTTCAAAAAGACTTTTCCTGTATACCTGAGGTATACCTGAGCAATCCTCCACATATACAAAGACGTTAGGTTCGCCTGTATCTTTCTTACCCATTCTGTTTACCCTACCAAGTCTTTGAAGGAGGCTGTCCACAGTGGAAAGCTCGGTAAATAAAAGATCAGCATCAAGATCCAAAGATACCTCTGCAAGCTGGGTAGTTATCCAGATACCTGTGGATTGTGAATTAAAGAAAGCTTTTATTTCCTCTTCTTTTTTCTGTCTGTGCTGAAGTGTGAACCTTGCGTGTAAAAGGTTCGGCTTTGCGTAGCCTTCTTTGAGTTTGCTGTAAACCTCAACGGCTCTCTGAACTGTGTTGCAAATTACCAGAACCTTTCCTTCCTTCCCCTTCTCTACCATCCTCTCAAGAGCAACTTCGCTTAAAATGGATTGTGACTCCACTTTCAAGTGATGCCTGACATTCTTAAACAAAAAGCGAGGAGAGATCTCTAAAAAATCCAAATCCCCCTTCACAAACTCAGGTAGCGTTGCAGTCATTACCATCACTTTTCCGTCTACCCATTTGTGTATAAGCTTTAAAGCGCTCACTATAAATCCTAAGGTGTGGGGTTCGTAGAGTTGAATTTCATCTAAAACAACTTTCGCATAGGAAAAGATGCTGAGGTATTTTTCAAAGCCGTAAAATCTAAAGACAAAAGGGAAAAGCTGGTCAGGAGTACATACGATTAAAGGCTTTGCAAGGTTTCTGGCTTCCGCAATATCGTTCAGCGCATTCTCATAAAGGTTTCGGCTCACATCATCCCCCTTATCTTCAGAGATGAGAAAACTGACGCAAGAGGAATGTAAAAGTCCGCAAGCATCCTTTCCAAATACACTCACAGCTCTCATGTATATACCATTTGCGGAAGTCTTCATAGGCAGAATAAAAAAACCTTTTCTTCCTAAGAAGAGAAAACCTGCCTCCGTTTTACCCATACCAGTGGAGGCTACCACCAAAAGACTTTTGTTCCTTTTTTGGAGAACCCATCTTTGAAGGTCATTAAGATCCGAGTTTTTATTTTGCAGATAGGTTTTGACCTTTACCTCCGTATCCTCTACAGGCTTATTTTCAACTATCCCAACACTGCTACTGCTTGCGTGATCTATGCGCAACAGGAAACCCTTGGCAAGGGTGTAGACTTTCTGAATTTCCTCTTTGTCTCTATAGTAGTCATGTATTATCCCGTAATCGTGATTTGTGATCAGATGCTCATACCACACGTCTTCAACGGAAAAATCTTCCCTAAGGATTTTCATTAGAGTCTCTGGTTTTTCTTGATTATGCTTATGATGATTAATTATAAGTAGTGCCACAATATCCCTTAAAAGCTCATCTTCCAGTTGTGGCAAGAAAGCTGGGGAGATTAAGTTGTGCCTCACTTTTGGCAAAGCTGTCTTCAAATTTTGATATTCAGGATTTCCTACATCTTTTTGGAAATGTGCGTAAATTTTTCCGTAATCATGATACTCACAGGCAAGAGTCAACATGTTCCAGAAGATCCTTCTGCCGTTTTCAGTAAGTACCCTTTCAATGCTTTCCCCGTAAAGTTTCCTTAACCGTTTCAGGTTGTAATGAAGTCTGTCCGTATGCTCCCTTATGCTCGTCCCGTCACCTTTAGCCCAGAGTTTTTTAAGTTTTTCCTCCAGCTTCATATTTCTTTTCCTCTCCGTTTAGACCTATCAGAAAGGCGTAAGCTACACGATTGAAACTTTTCTCCAAGAGTGTATCTCTAAAAACTGGAGGTATCTCCTGTTCTAACTCAAGGTACGCTCTTATTAAGTTCTGCTGAAGAGCGTCAATGTCTCTTCTTCTTATAGCTTCCAGTATTCTGTAGGAGAGCGTCTCTGCTCTCTTTTTGGCTCTGTCATCACCGTGGTTTTCAAAAAGCTTCCTTTTGAGTTTCCTTCCTTCCTCATACGCTTGGTAAATTTGTCTTTCAAGCATGGTTTCCTCCTTTTGTAAGTACTCTTGAAACTTTATGAAGTAAGTCAAACTTTTTGGCAAAAAATCAAGCTCTGCGCCAACCCTTAAGAGTCTCCCTGAAAATGAACTTCCCAAATTTTTATAACGGTTTTTATAAAAGAATCCTGACAGAATGTAGTCTAAAAACTCATAAAGACTCCTGCCAGAGTATGCGTAACTAAGAAAGATGTCAAAGGCGCTTTTCAGAAACTTTTCAGGGTATTCATCAAGAAGCTCGTTGAAAGCCTCTACGAGCCTTAAGTTGAAAGTGAAGGTGTGGATGTTCGCTTTAGCATCTCCAACCTTTTCTATCTCAACCACGTATATGTTCTTATACGCATATTCAACCTGCATACTACGGATCTCTTTAAGACCTACAGCTACAGCTTCCCTCAAAAAGTCCTTCGTTATGGTGCCTTGATGTGAAAGCATTCTATTTAAGTGGTAAATCTGTTCTATATTTTCCGCCAGATACACAAAAATGTAGTTGTTGTTAAATTTAGTATAAGCTAAAGATGAGAAAAAGAGGAGCCTTTCGCATTGAGAACACAAGTAAAGGGTGTTTTTACCATTATAAAAGAAGTTAGACAGAGTTTCGGAGCTTGCGGAAAGGGGAGTAAAGTGAATTGCGTCAAAAGTTCTGAATCTTCCTTTATATGTGTATGTTTCTCTTTCCTTACAGAAAAAGCATAGTGGAGCTTTATGTGTCCGGCTGTTACTTTCTTCAAGAGTAGACAAGCCTTCCCTTATTGCTTTTTTGATACGATCTTTGAGTTCTTCCCAAAAGCTTTCTTTACGGATGATCGTCTCAAGACCCTTTTTTAACTCCTCATCGGTTCTTTTATTTTCAAGAACCTTGCCTCTGAACCAGCTTTCTATATCTTTCGTATGCTTTGATGAGGGATTTGTCAAAGAACTATTACTGTGAAAATCTCCTATAACAGGCAAAACTAAGCTGTTGTATGGTTTTTTGAGTTTTTCTGAGATCTTCTTTTCTTTAGGATTGGTTAATTTCTCTAAACGTTTTTTGTAGTTTCCAATTTCCTTACTCCATATAGCCTCAGTCAGAATGTCGCTTCCTTTGTTCCAGATCTCCTCTGGCACTTCCAACACCTTATCCTTCACCCAGCTTTTCCAATCTATAGTGCTCGCATCGCAAGCTCTCAAAAAGCCAACTATGGCTGAAGCCATTAACCAGTTATCTGCGTAAAATCGCACAACCATACCGTATCCCCCTCTTGGTCAATCAAAAGCTTTCCGTAAACAGGCGTTCCTGCAGGATAGTAATACACTAAAGTCCACATATACTCCCTTGGCTCTAAAGACTTTAAAAAATGGGGAAGCCGGTAGCATATTCCCGTTTTTTGTGCAAATTTCACATCCACGTTGCTTTTTTCCGAAGCGTATATATCCGATGTTAAATAATACCTGTTTCTTACAGTTCTCTCCTCTTGTTTCACACTGACATAACTTACCTTACTTATCTTTACGGGATATTCTCCACCCGAAAGAAATAGGTAATTTGCGGGTTTTTCTAAGGCGTTTTTGAACTGTTCAATCAGGGACTTTTCACCTCTGATGTGAACAACAACTTTTAAGTTGCGAAAGGTAGGAACAGATAGCGGTAAGGTTTCCAACACCTTATCTTTAAAGTTGTACTTTCTGAATCTTACCAGATCCCTAAATAGCGTCTCGTACCTTCCCTGAAGCGATATATCAAACCTTTCCCCCTGCCACTTTCTGCCCAAAGCTGTGTACAAAAGCCCAATTATGGTAGAGTAAGTGGGGAGTGGGTAAGTTTCTATACCCTTTAACGAAAAGGGAGTTTTGAAGCAAGCTGTAGGAGAAAAAAGCTCAAACTTCAGAACTTCCATAGGAGTACCTCACAGCTTTTTTGAAAGATTCAAGTACCTCCGCCATGCTTCTACAATTAAGGTTTTTTCTTATTTCTTCCTCGTTGGCAAAGAAGCCAGAGAGCATTCCACAAATAACATTGTCCTTTTCAGGAACAAGTGCAACACAATCAAGGAGTTTCCGAATATTTAAGTAAAGTTTTCCTTCTTCCTCTTTCACATCTATGCAGTCCACAAAGAAGGGATTTTTAGTGTGAAAGATCCCACCTATCAGAAAAATGGGTCCTAAATTTTCATGTCTTGCCCTTATCCCTCTACTTAGATTGAATATAGCGTCAAGCAGATCTCTTACCCTTTTCACTTTCTCTTGTGGAGGAAGCACATCTTCAACGGAGCCATCTTCCTTTTCCCAAACTCCTATTCTGTTAAGATCCACCGTAAGGGTGTAAACGTAGTGAGATGTATGCTGTTCGGTGTAAGCTATCGCTTGTTCACCTTTGTCTTCTACGTATTTTATGTATCTGTTGAAGGCATCTATGTTATTCAGAAAGTCCGCATCACCTTTATAGGGGTTTAAGGCAAAAGCGTAGGTAAACTTGGCAACGGATGTGCGCTTTATACTGTCACCTGTGCTTAATTTTGCCTTTTTACCCTCAGAGGTCTTCAAGTTCGTAAAAAGCCCACCAAAAAGATCAAACTCCTGATACATCTCTATAAGCTGTTTGGCAAAGCTATCCACATCAAGTGTTTCTTTCTCTTTTAGATTACCATTCACTAAGTTAGCCACAAGTCCGTCAAGAAGCCTCCAATTTTTATTTTCCTTTAGCCACATACGAATGCTGTATCTCAGCGCCTTATCTGAAATGTACACCAGCTGAGTGTTGTCACCTAAGGTGAGCTTTTTAAGTGTGGACACATTGCCAAAGGTCTCACCGTAATTGAGACCTCCAGTTGCTCTGTGAGTTATTACCGTTAAGGTCAATCCTTTCATTTTTTCCCTCCTGCTATATATATAACTCCCTCTGATAGGAAAATCTGACTAAGTGTTTTTTAATTCAAGCCACACACCGTTTTTATACACATACGCCTTGCCTATCATGTCGCTTTTTATTTCCATCCGTCTTATTTTTGCGTAATCTTCAGGAGATTCAAGAAATTTCCTCAGATGCTGTTCCTGATCAAAGAAAAGATATGAGTGTCCTACATGCAAAGCTATTGCACCCTCTTGCTTTACAAAAGCACTACATACAGGACACCTTGAAGCTTCCGGTATTATTATGTCTACACTTGCCTTGTTCAGAGCGTGGCGGGCTATGAGGATCATCACAACGAAAGCTCCAACGGTTACTAAAAAGGAAAACTTTATGGCATCTTCACTTCTAAAAAGCAGGGATACGACGAAAAACAGAAGGCTGATTACAGTCACCAACAGCACAGCGTATATGTACCTTGCAGGTACACCCCTTACTGCAAAGAGTATTATCATGCCTATATTTATAAACTCTACTATACGGGCGAGTATAAAAAGCACTCCGTCAAGTATGGGAGTTTCCACATTAATAATTTAACATCTGGGCTGTCAGAAGTTTAAGAACTTGATCAGCTTTTTTAATTGGATCTTTATCTTCAACTATGTCCCTCCCCACTACAACTACGTCAGCACCAAATTTTAAAGCTTCCGTAAGGCTAACACTTCTTACTTGATCCGTCTTTTTTGCATCAAGACTAACACCTGGCACAACCGCTATAAAGTTTCTTCCGAGATTTTCTTTTAAAAATCCTACCTCCTTCCCAGAACACACGATCCCATCAAGCCCCTCCTCCAGACTCAGGCTTGCCAGCTTATAAACGAGATCGCGCAAAGAGATACCAATCCCTATCTCTCTAAGAAAGTCTTCATCAAGACTCGTCAAAAGTGTAACACCAAGCAGTTTTATATTTCCCTTTACCTCGCTTGCGCTTTTGAGAGCCATTCTTCCAGAAAGGGCATGGATCGTCAGGTAATCAGGAGATAGGTCCGCAGAGGATATCACCCCATTTTTTACGGTGTTGGGTATATCGTGAAGCTTAAGATCAAGGAAAAGCTCAAATCCAAGTTCTTTTATGATGTCCGTTATAGCTCTGTGGTGATTTATAAATAGCTTGTAACCCACCTTGAAGATTATGGGATAGCCTTTGAGAGCTTCTACTATCTTTCTGGCTTTTGAGTAGTCCACATCAAGGGCTATACACAATTTAGCCATATACAGCCTTCCTAAAATTTTCCAAAAGTTTAAGTCCGAGCTTTTGGCTTTTTTCAGGGTGAAACTGAACGCCAAAAACGTTCTGATACTCAACGGAAGAAACAAAATATATACCGTAGTCGGTAAGTGTGGCTACAATTTCCATCTTTTTAGGAACCACATGATAAGAGTGTACAAAGTAAAAGTATTCTCCATCGTTTATACCTTTGAAGAGGAAGCTTTCCTTCCTCTTCCAGATCTGATTCCAACCTATATGAGGTATCTTTACACTAAGAGGAAAGAGAACAACTTCTCCCTCAAATATACCAAAGCCCCTTTCAATGCCAAATTCGTAACTTCTTTCAAAGAGAAGCTGAAGCCCCAAACACACACCGAGAAAAGGTTTACCCCTCTCTATATGTTTTATTATAGGTGAAAAAAGACCCATGCTTTTTAAGTTACGAACAGCGTCTTTGAAAGCTCCTACCCCGGGAAGAACTACAGCATCAGCTTTGGAAACTACAGAAGGATCCGAAGTTATTACTGGAGATAGTCCCACCCTCTCCAAGGCTTTACTGACACTCCTTAAATTACCCATACGATAATCTATGAGAGCTATCATAAGAATTTATACTCCTAAAAGAGCCGATATTTCGCTGAGCTTTCCTGTTGTGAGCAAAATACCGAGAATTATGAGAAGCAACCCACCTACGAACTCCACCAATCCAAAAAACTTACTGAACCTTTTTACAAAACTGAGGAAGGCTGACAAAAGAGCACCGGCTATTACGAAAGGCAAGCCCAAACCCATTGAGAAAACAAACAGTAATAAAGCACCTCTGGTAACCGTCTCTTGTTGTGATGCGTAAAGGAGGATAGATCCGAGCACCGGACCTATGCACGGACTCCAACCAAAAGCAAAAAAAACACCCAAAAGAAAAGCTCCAAGTAAGGGTAAGTCACTCTTTGCTTCCTTTCTTGCTTGTTTGTACAGCATTTCATGAATTCCAAATAGGTACAGAGATAAACACACGAGCAAAATACCTGCAAGATCAAAAAAGAGTTTCTGTGGCAGAACACCGAGAAAGTAAAGGGCAGTCAGCAAAGATCCTATTCCCACAGCTTCCTTCAAAAAATTCTTTCTAAGGAAAACTCCCGCAAAGTGAAAACCAAAAAATACAACCACCGCACCCCCTACTTTGGCTATCAAACTCTGGTAATCCCTAAGCACCTGACCTACAGCGCTCGCCCCCGCACCAAGCATAGTAAAGACTAAAGAAAAGCCAAGCACAAAAAGCACCGATGCAAAAAGTATGCGCCAACTAAAGTTTTTTCTCTCTTCCTTTATCTCTTGCGCACCCATACCAGATATGTAAGATATGTACCCGGGTATTATGGGAAGCACGCATGGAGATAAAAAAGCCAGTATGCCGGCGGTAAAAGCTAAGAGAAAAGATACTTCAAACATGGTTAGCACCTCTCGTTAGGACCGAGCAGTTTTTCTATATCCTCTTTAACTTCCCTGTACACCCCAAGCTTTACCTTATAAACTTTCCCATTCCTGTCAATTAAATAAGATGTAGGTAGACCAACAAGCTTTATGTCGTCGTTACCTTCCAAAATTAGAAAAGAGGGTTTTAACTCCTTCAGGTAGTTGTCTCTAAGGGAAGAGTTTGTATCCATACTAACTGCCAAAATCACAAAGCCATACTTTTTACAATCCTCATAAACTTTCTCAAATAAAGGCATCTCTTCTCTGCAAGGCGGACACCAGCTTGCCCAGAAGTTCAAAAGCACTATCTTCCCCTTAAAGTCAGAGAGACGATAAACCTTCCCGTCAAGCCCGGTAAAGGTAAAATCTGGAAAGCTTTGTGCGGATGAAGGGCTAACGCTGTAACCCTCTTCATCTTCCTTTTTGTGCACAAAAGCGAAAAAAAGCAAACCTCCGAGAAGTAGAAGAGCCAAAAGGTAAGATATCTTTCTCATAGTTTACAATATTAAAAGCTTAAATAGTGTCTGTCAAGAGTGTGAGGGATTTATAATTACATATCAGGAGGGGTGGCCGAGTGGACGAAGGCGGGTGCCTTGAAAGCACCAGTAGGCTCTCCAGCCTACCGGGGGTTCGAATCCCTCCCCCTCCGTACATAATTTTCACAAAAAATTCGTCAGTTTATTACCTAAAAGAATCCTTTCAAGCCACCTTGACTTTATGTTAAAAAGTGTTAAATTATGTCACCATGGTGGAAGCGCTCAAAAATATAAAAAGGTGTTTACCCCCCCCCGTTAATAAAACGCTTGATTTTCAAGGTTTTTGCTCGTGATGTTGAGGGAGGGAATAAATGAAACCCTTTGATTTTTTTAAAAAGGCTTCCCAATTTATCACTTCTGAGGACTTTGCTCTAAAGGATCTGTTGAAGTTGTGCGCGCAAGCTTTAGATGCGGATAGGGTAAGTTTTTGGAGTGTAAAGGAGGACGTTCTCTTTTGCGAATATATGTACATAAAGGAAAGTGAGGAATTCATAGGAGGGCTTTTGGTCAAAAAGGAAAGCTGTATTGAGTTGATTGAGTATTTGGAAAGTGAGGGGATTTTAATTTCCAAAGAAGCGTTAAAAGATAGGATAGTAAGCAAATGCCTGGGAGAGTATATTAATTTTGAAGGTACAAAGGCAGTTCTAATAGCACCATTTTTGCGAGAGGGTAAGGTAGAAGGTTTTATACTTTGCGAAAGGGCTGATCGCTCACAATCTGGGGAAAAGGACTATGTTGCACTGCTTCTTTCTGCCTCAGTTTTCCTGAGTTATATTTACGAAAGGCAAAAGGTGTCATTTACAGTCAGTCTATACAAGACGCTGTCTTCTGTAAATCAGGCTATTATAAAAGCCAAGAGCAGAGAGGAGATCTTTCAGGAAGTGTGCAGGATAGCTGTTGAGGTAGCAGGTTTAAGAATGGCGTGGATAGGTCTTCTTGATGATGCGGGAAACTTAAAGCCAGTAGCATCTTACGGATACGTAGAAAATTACCTTGAAAACATCAATATAAACATACATGACGAAAAACTAAACAAAGGTCCTTCCGCAAGGGCGATCTTGGAAAAGGCTCCTCAGATAAATAACGATACGGAAACAAACCCAACAATTTTGCCCTGGCGCGCACAGATGTTAAGGAGGGGTTATCTTTCAAGCTGTGCCTATCCAATAAAATTCAAAGATGAGGTCATAGGTAGTTTAAACTTTTACTCTGATAAAAAGGGCTTTTTTACCGATGAGGTCGTAAAGCTTATAGAGGAGCTTGGTGAGGATCTATCTTTCGCTTTAGAACACATAGATCTTCTTAAAAACATGAGGATCATGTACATGATAGCTGAACAATCTTACGAGTGGATATTAATAACGGATACTGATGGTAGAATAATTTACGCCAATCCTGCTGTAGAGCGCATAAGCGGTTACAAAAGGGAGGATCTTCTTGGAAAAACGCCACGTGTGTTCAAATCTGGATTTCACAGCAGGGAGTTTTATAAAGAACTTTGGGAAACCCTGCTTTCTGGAAGAGAGTTTTCGGCGATTTTTGTAAACAGGAAAAAGGATGGAAGTATTTTCTACCTTGATGCTGTGATAAGTCCAATAAAAGACGAAAGTGGAAGTATCATCAATTTTGTATCCACCGCAAGGGATATAACTTACGTAAGACAGATGGAAGAAAGAATCCACAAAATGCTTAACTACGACCTTTTGACGAACTTACCTAACAAAAACAGCTTTTTCAGTGAGTTGGAAAGCGCTGTAGAAAAAACACCTGAAAGCAACTTCGTTGTTTTGTTGGTAGACATATATAACATGAGAGGCATAAATGCTACCTTTGGATCAAACTTCGGTGATGAGGTTCTAAAAGCATTTGCGAAGAATCTTTCTATGCTCCCGGGTTTTTGCGCACGTTATGGGAACGACGAATTTGCCCTATTTAAAAGGGTGGATAATATAGAGGAGGTGTATGAACTCATAAGTGGTGTATTTAAAGCTGGAGAGTTGAACATAGAAGGTCATACGCATAGATTGGGACTTCATATAGGTATATCCCTTTACCCAGCGGACGGATTAAACGCCAATCAACTTCTTAATAATGCAGAAATAGCACTTAGAAAGTCTATGGAAGATGTTCCCGGAAGCTACGAGTTTTATAACAGAGAGGAAGGCGAAAGACTCTCTCGATTTGTAAAGATGGAAGAAGAATTGAGGGGTGCTTTTGACAGGAATGAGTTTTCAATTTACTTTCAAGCTATTTATAGATCTTCGGATCTCAAGATAGTCATGGCTGAGGAACTTTTAAGATGGAACTCAAGAACGTTCGGACTTTTGCAGGCGAGAGAATTTATCCCACTTCTTGAAAGGATAGGTTTAGTTGTGGATATTGGCTACTACGTATTTGATAAATGCGCCCAAATAATTAAAGAATACGGTATAAATGTACCCATTTGTGTAAATCTCTCACCTTTACAGTTACAGCGGGAGGATCTCGTAGAAAAACTATGTCAGATAGTAGAAAAGTACGGTGTATCTCCCGGATACTTGAACGTAGAGCTTACGGAAGAGGTGATCGTTCAAGACATACAGCGTGCAAAGAAAGTGATGGAAGCGTTGAAAAAGTGCGGTTTTCTGATCACGCTTGATGATTTTGGAGTAAAGTACTCTTCACTCTCCTACCTTACCCAGTTCCCCGTGGACTATATAAAGGTAGATATATCCTTTGTGAGACTCGTTGATACTGATGAGAAAATCTTCAGGATTGTGATGGCTATACTGAACGTGGCAAAGACTCTCGGTATAAAAACGGTGGCTGAAGGTGTGGAGAGAGAGTCCCAACTGAACATACTCAGAGACATAGGTTGTGATTATCTGCAGGGTTTTTACCTGAGCAAGCCTGTGCCTTTAGAGAAGTTTATCGCCATGCTTTCTTAAGCTAATTCTAATATTGAAATGTCTATGGCTTTATCTTTGAAATTTTCAAAATAAAAGAGGAAAAAAAGGTCATAAATTGTTAGTGAGGAGGTGAAAGGTATGGAACTCACTAGACGAAGTTTTCTGAAGCTTTCTGGAATTTCAATAGGTGCCGGACTTGTGGGAGGTCTCGGTTTTGACCTTACACCCGCTCATGCCAGGGTTAGGGACCTGAAGATAGCAAAGGCTAACGTTACCAAAAGCATATGTCCCTATTGTTCCGTTTCGTGCGGTGTTTTAATATACACGCTGACTGATGGTGCAATGAATGTAAAGCCCAGAGTTGTACACGTAGAGGGGAACCCAGATGATCCTGTAAACAGAGGAACCCTCTGTCCGAAGGGGGCAACGCTTAGGGACTTTGTAAACTCTCCGCAGAGACTTACAAAGCCACTCTACAGACCTGCAGGTGCTAAGGACTGGCAGGAGATAAGCTGGGAAGAAGCTTTAGACAGAATAGCTAAGCTTATAAAGGATACAAGAGACAGAACATTTATAGAGAAGGACGATCAGGGGAGGATCGTAAACAGATGCGAAAGTATAGCGTGGGTTGTTGGAAGCACGCTCGGAAACGAGGAGGGTTACCTTTGGGTGAAAACGGGTGTAGCCCTCGGGCTTGTGGCACGAGAGACGCAGGCACGGGTGTGACACGCACCAACGGTGGCCAGTTTGGCCGCAAGATTCGGAAGAGGTGCAATGACCAACGGCTGGATGGATATAAAGAACGCGGATCTGATATTCGTTATGGGAGGAAACCCTGCGGAAAACCATCCATGCGGTTTCAAATGGGCAATAAAGGCAAGGCATGAAAAAGGAACTAAGATAATATGTGTGGATCCGAGGTTTAACAGAACTGCGGCAGTTTCAGATATCTTCGTTCAGATAAGACCCGGATCGGATATAGCCTTTATGGGAGGACTGATAAACTACGTTATACAAAACAAGAAATACAACGAAGAGTATATAAAGCACTTTACAAATGCAGCATACATAGTAAAGGACACTTACAACTTTGATCCGACAACTGGACTCTTTTCGGGATATGATCCGGAAAAGAGAAAGTACGATCAGTCCCTGTGGAGCTACGAGCTTGATGAAAAAGGACAGGCAAAGAAGGATATGACCCTTGAACATCCCAGATGTGTTTTCCAACTCCTCAAGCAGTTTTATTCAAGATACACACCTGAAGTAGTTGAAAAGATAACTGGAGTTCCCAAAGAGAAGTTTCTTGAGGTGGCAAAACTTGTAGCTGAAACGGGATCTCCTGACAAATCCATGACCCACCTTTACGCTTTAGGGTGGACACACCACTCTTGGGGTACTCAAGTGATAGGCTCTATGGCTATACTTCAGCTACTTCTTGGGAATATAGGGGTTCCAGGAGGTGGGATAAACGCCCTGAGGGGTCATTCCAACGTGCAGGGTATGACTGACTTGGCAGGTGAAGGGAGATTTCTGCCAGGTTATCTCAAACCGCCAAGCGCACCTCAGCAAACTTTAAAGGACCACATAGATGCCAATACACCAAAAGCTGTTGATCTTTCAATGAATTATTGGTCCAACTACGGCAAATTTTACGTGAGTCTCCTGAAAGCTTGGTTTGGAAATGCTGCAACACCGGAGAACGAGTTTGCTTACCACTATCTTCCCAAGATGGAAAAGATCATAGATATGAGCGAAATCCTTGACAGAATGTACAGGGGCAAGATGGAGGGAATGGTATCTGTAGGTATGAACATACTGGCAAGCAATCCCAACGTCAAAAAGACTGCCGATGGTCTCGGAAAACTAAAGTGGATGGTGGTTATAGATACCTTTGAAACCGAAATGGCAGCTTTTTGGAAACATCACACTAACCCTGAAAGCATAAAGACGGAGGTGTTCTTGCTCCCATCGGCTATATTTGCTGAAAAAGAGAACTCTTATACCAACAGCGGAAGAACCATAAAGTGGAAATACAAAGCTTTGGATCCTCCCGGTGATGCAAAAGATGAGTACTGGATCATAGGTCAGCTTTGGATGAAAATAAAAGGTCTATATCAGAAGGAAGGTGGTAAATTTCCTGACCCCATACTGAACCTCACTTGGAACTTCAAAAATCCCTATTATCCTACCGCTGAAGAGGTACTTCACGAAATGAACGGGTACGCTCTTGCGGATATAACGGATGATAAAGGCAATGTGGTAGTAAAAAAGGGTGAGAGACTGCCGGGCTTTGTGGTTCTTAAAGATGATGGCACTACAGCCTGCGGTATGTGGCTCTATTCTGGGGTATTCCCTCAGTCTGGCAACAGAGCAAAATCAACGGATCTCTCCGATCCATCAGGTTTAGGTGTTTATCCAGGTTACGGCTTTAGCTGGCCTGCAAATAGAAGGATACTTTACAACAGAGCTTCCGCAGACCCAAGTGGAAAGCCATGGAGTCCCAAAAAGAAATACATATGGTGGGACGAAAAGGAACAAAAATGGGTAGGTTACGATGTACCTGATATAAAGCCTGATCTAACACCCGATTACGGACCGTTTATAATGCTCCCTGAAGGTAGGGGGAGGCTCTTTGCTTCTGCACTGGTAGATGGACCTTTTCCAGAACATTATGAACCTTATGAGTCACCCGTTGAAAACGTGCTTCATCCCAAAACCCCGCATAATCCTGTAGTGAAGGTCTTTAAATCCGACGTTGATCTTTTGGGAACACCTGATAAGTTCCCCTACGTAGGAACTACCTACAGGGTTGTGGAACACTTCCACTACTGGACGAAGCACATATACGGCACATCAGCTTTGATGAGCATGATGTTTATTGAAATTCCCGAAGAGCTTGCTAATGAGCTAGGCATAAAGATGGGCGATCTCGTAAAGGTTTCAACAGCGAGGGGATCCGTACAAGCTCACGCCATACCCACAAAAAGGATAAAACCCCTCACTGTAAACGGTAAGAAGGTTTATACCGTTGGCATACCCATACATTGGGGTTTTGAAGGGATAGTGAAGGGCTCACTTGCCAATCTCACTACGCCTTTTGTGTGGGATCCTAACTCCCAAACTCCTGAATACAAAGGATTTTTGTGCAACATAGAGAAGGTTAAAGCTTGAGGAGGTATAAAGATGAGTACTGTCACCACTGATGGAACAGTTGGGCTTGGGTTAAAGAGGGTGTCTGCCTCCAAACTACCTGATCAGAATATAAAGCGTGCGGATACCCTCTCTATACTTGTGGATGTATCAAGCTGTATAGGTTGCAAAGGGTGTGAGGCAGCATGTACTCAGTGGCATGATCTCAAACCCCCCATATATCCCCATGAGAGTAAAAAGATGTTCTTTGCAGGATACGAATCAGGTCCTGGGCTTTTGCCGAACCTGTTTATGTATATGAGGTTTCAGGAAGGTGAGACACAAAGGGGTATCACATGGTTTATAACTAAATACCAGTGTATGCACTGTGGAGATCCGGGATGCCTAAAGGCTTGCCCTTCTCCGGGTGCGATAATCCAGTATGAAAACGGCATAGTGGATTTTGACCATTCCAAATGTATAGGATGTAAGTTCTGCCTTTCTGGCTGTCCCTTTGATGTCCCAAGATACGATGCAAACAACAAGCCATGGAAGTGTAACTTCTGCATAGATAGAGTTTCCGCAGGACTTGAGCCTGCATGCGTCAAAACCTGTCCAACGAACGCTTTACACTTTGGTATAAAAGAGGAGATGCTCATTAGAGCTAACAAACTGGTAGAGGAGCTGAAAAAGAGAGGGTTTGACAAAGCTACCGTTTACGATCCCAAAGGGGTGGGTGGCACAGGTTACATATACGTTCTACCTCATGGGGATATGCCGGAGATGTACGGACTTCCCAAAGAGGCAAGCATATCACCGTGGGTGAGCTTGTGGAAAGGTCCCATAAAAGTCTTAGGTGCCATAGTTTTGTGGGGTACACTGCTCGGAGCCTTTTTACAGCTCATACTCTTTGGACCTATAAAAGTGGGTAAGAAGAAGGAGGGTTGATCATGGAAGAGACAAAAAACCTTGAAGAGATGGAGATAGAGAGGTTTAGCAAGTTTGATAGAGTACTGCACTGGGTGGTAGCCATAAGTTTCCTTTACCTTTTTCTCTCAGGTCTTGGTATATATTCACCAAAGTTTGCGTGGCTTCTTCTCATACTTGGAGGTACTGAATTTGCAAGATGGCTTCACCCTTGGGCAGGGTTAGTCTTCTCGGTGGGAGTGCTTCTCATGTTTGTAAAGTGGTCTAAGGACTTTCTCCTGACACAGGATGACATTACATGGCTCAAAAGTGTAAAGTACTATGTAAAGGGTGAAGAGGAAAAACTACCAGAAGCGAGCAAATACAATGCAGGGCAGAAGATCTTTGGCTGGATGGTGTTTATAGGATGTGTTATCTTTTTGGTCACTGGTATTCTTATGTGGTTTCCTGAGAGTTTTCCAAGAACGCTTACGAGAATCTCCATAGTACTTCATGACCTTTCCTTTATAATAGTCGGTGCAGGTTTCATAGTCCATGTTTATATGGGAACTGTAGGAGTTCCCGGTTCTCTATCCGGTATGATAACAGGGAAAGTCTCAGCTCTTTGGGCTATGAGGCACCATCCCAAATGGTTCAGGGAGGAGGTGAGGAGGTGAGTGCTATGGGGGGGCTTAGCTGTTTGGCAAAGGGGATGGCGCTATGCGCCATCTTCCTTTCTTTCTCAGCTGGTCAGGAACTTAAGGCAAGGGCTGATCTCATAAACCAGAAGGGTGAAAAGATAGGAATCGCTGAGCTTTTACAGACCAATGATGGAGTTCTCATAAAACTTGAGGCTTCAGGGCTTCCACCCAGCTCAGAGCTTGCCTTCCACATACACGAACTTGGAAAGTGTGATCCACCTGACTTTATGTCTGCTAAGGGGCACTTCAACCCTTACAAGAAAAAGCATGGTCTTTTAAATCCTGAAGGACATCACGCTGGAGATATGCCAAACGTTTTTACGGATAGCGATGGCAACCTTAAGGTTCATGTCCTCAACACTTACGTAACCTTAGAGCGTGGAAAAGAGAACAGTCTTATGAAGGAAGGAGGTACCGCATTGATGATACATCACCATCGTGACGACTATAAAACGGATCCCGCCGGTGATGCGGGGGCAAGGATAGCTTGTGGAGTTATAAAGTGAAGCTATTTAGGTTGAGAGAAAGGGAGTATCACTTAGAAAGGCTGACTGTATTAAAAAGGAAGCATCAAGAAATCTCTCACATATTGGATTTTCTCCAAAGTACTATGCTGTTTCAGAAGGAACTGTATGAAAGCATAAAAGATGGTGATTGGAAAGGTCAAATAAAGAAAATTTACCATCTTTTTGAATTATGTGAGAATGGTGCAAGTTCGTTACTGCAAAAAAAGGCTCAAGATCTTAAGAGCCTTGATAGAGATGCTCTCACCTATAAACTGGAAAAATTTTTGAAGGAGAAGGATGCCCCTGACGAAGAGAGATTCATCTTTATAACCTTCCTAAATCCCTTCTTCTCCAAGATCTCCGAAAATATGGATTTAAAAAAAGACCAATGGCTAAAGAATAGATGTCCAGTGTGCGGTTTTAAACCGTGTGTTTCCTATATAGCGGACAATGAGGATGTAGAAGGTGGAAGATATCTCAGCTGTGTTTTGTGTAATACTCAATGGCTCTACAACAGAACTCAGTGTGTCAGATGCGCTAATAACGAAGATAATACCCTTGAGTATTACTATGATGAAAGGGAAAAATACGTATTACTGCAAGTTTGTAAAAAATGCGATACTTACATAAAGGTTATAGACATGAGAATTGACGGACTTGCAGTGCCACACCTTGATGATATAGCTACACTTTCTTTAGACCTGTGGGCTAAGGAGAGAGGTTTTTTAAAGTTTGAAAGAAACATAATAGGTCTATGATAAGCAGGAGAGAGGTATTAAAGTTTTTTCTGGCTTCTTCTCTGTTTTCGCGAGCTAAAAACATGGAAGACATAGTTATAAAAGGTTGCGTAATAAAGAAGGACAGGTTATACAGAGTAAACGAGGAGAGAATGCTTTTTCAATGGGTGAAGGAAGAGAAGAAAGATATTTATTCTATAGGTTTTATGTCCATATTAGCTTCTCTCGCTTATCCACTTTATTCAATAAAAATAAAACCTGTTGGGACATTGCTTGAGTATGACGATAATTTAGCTATAGTTGAAGCTGGCAAAAGGGTATCCACTTTCCCAACACCTATAGGCGGTAAGATAGTTGAGGTGAATCATGCACTTGAGAAGGATCCATCTCCGATAGTCAGCCATCCATACGAGACGTGGATAGTCAGGATAAAGTCTTCCGATGAAGAGAGCATAAAGAGACTTAAGAGAGCTGATGACATATTAGAAATCATAAGAACTATAATAAGTAGGGAAGGAATAGAATGCCTTCCTAAAAGGTAGGGAGAGTGTGGCTGGCTGGTGCCGCCCCGGGACTTCAAATCCCGTGGGAGGTCGCTGGAGGCGATCTCCGGAGGGTTCGATTCCCTTGCTCTCCCGCCAAAAACGAGTTGGAAACCTCTTTATGATATTAAACAGACAAACCTTTTCATCTGGAGTTAATTTTTTAAAAAAAGCCTTTAAGGAGGGTAAGATCATGGAGGTACTTGATTATAGAGCTTACAAACCCAGACCCTTCACTAAAGAGGAGAGAGTTAAAACTACAATACTATTTGGCGGATTAACGTGGAAACACGAAAAGCTCATAAAGGCTTCCCTTGAGAATATGGGATATAAAGCAGAACCTTTGCAAGAGATAAAAAGAATAGATCTTGATATAGGCAAGGAATACATAGATGTAGGCGCTTGCTGTCCTACCACCTTTACCGCTGGCAATTTGGCAAGAACGCTCATGGATATAGAAAAAAGGGAAGGAAGAGATAGAGTAAAGAACAACTATATTTTCGTCACCGTAGGTGCCTGCGGTCCCTGTAGGTTCGGACAGTATCACGAGTCTTACGAAAGAGTTTTAGAGGGGCTTAACCTCACAGACTTTAGGCTCTATCTACTTGACCTTCTTAGAATGGAGCAGTCTGCACCGGGGGGTGGTCTTGAGATTGATATGAACCTCACCTTCGGTCTTGTCTATGCCATGTTTTTGGGAGACCTTATCACAGACATGGAGTATGCCACAAGACCCTACGAGCTTGTAGAGGGTCAAACAGACAAGGCTGTAAAAGATAGTATAGAAATGCTCTACGAAAAGTTTAGGAAAAGACAGGTAAGGGGTAAAAAGCTTGATTCTCTTGTTTGGCACGTGCTTACAAACTACTTTGTTAAGACTTTGGAGGAGGTAAGAAGAGAAGTATGGGACCACATACAGGTAGATAGGCTAAGGGTAAAGCCAAAGGTTAAGATAACGGGCGAGTTTTGGCTTCAAACCCACGAGGGGGATGGCAACTACAACATAAAAAGGTGGTTAGAGAAGGAAGGTGCGGAGGTTATACCACCTCCCATAGCGGTATGGATGGACTACCTTATAAACATGGAGCTTTTCAAGCTGGAAGATGCAAAAGGTTTTGTGAAAAAGTATTACCTTAAAAAAATTGCCATTCAGACAATAGCATGGCTTTATAGGTTCGTTTATAACAGGCTAAGAAAAGCCTTAAATGACATACCAAACCCCCTTCCAGACCAGAGGACGCTAAAAGAACTTGCAAAACCATACTTTTACTACAGGCTCACGGGTGGAGAGGGACATATGCTGATAGGTAAGGCTCTATATGCTTACAAAAACAAGCAGGCACACATGGTCTGCGAGCTTTCACCTTATGGATGTCTTCCAAATACTATGTCAGTAGGTGCCATGGCTAAAGTGCTCGGAGACTATCCAGACCTTCTTTATGCTCCCATTGAGATAAAGGGGGATGCGGAAGTGCATGCCTATTCGCGCTGTCAAATGGTGCTTACAGAAGCCAAAAGAAGAGCAAAGGAAGAGTTTGAAGAAGCTTTAGAGAAAACTGGACTGACACTTGAAAAAATAAGGGAATTTGAGGAGGAAAAACCTGAGCTCAGAAAGGCTACTTACAAGGTGCCTCACTATGGCTATGCGGGCACGTCCGCTAACTATGTTATGCATGTGGCAAGGTTGATGAGGAGGTTATAAGATGCTCCTGCTTGGCATAGATGTAGGTTCCACCACATGCAAGTATGTGCTAACAGACCAAAAGGGTAATATTTTAGATAAAGCCTACGAGAGGCACAATACAAGGCAGGCGGAGAAAGTACTTGAGTTTCTCATCAGGCTTGAAAACAGCTTTGGCTTTAGTCCGGGCAGGGACAGGGTCTATATGACAGGCTCTGGCGGAGGTTTTATAGCGGAGCTGATAGGTGCAAGGTTTGTTCAGGAGGTGGTGGCAGTAGCCACAGCGGTAGAAAAACTTCACCCTGATGTGAGGTTTGTCAGTGAAATAGGCGCGGAGGATATGAAGACGGTCTTCATAAAGGAGCAGGAGGGCAAGAAAAACAGACAGGTCTATATGCAGAACGTGTGTGCTGGTGGGACAGGCACCTTTATAGAAAAGTCTGCAAGAAAGCTGGGCATACCTTCAGAGCTTCTATCTCAGATGGGCTACGAAGGATACACCCTCCACAAAATAAGTGCCAAGTGCGGTATATTTGCGGAGGCGGATGTAAATTCCTTAGTAAAGGCTGGCGTGCCAAAGGAAGAGATAATAGCCTCTCTCTTTGAAGCAGTTGTCTATCAAAACCTCTCTCAGCTTACCAAAGGCAACACTCCTCTTCCAAAGGTCTTGCTTCTCGGAGGTCCTAATCTATTTTTCAGAGGTCTTCAACAGGCTTGGAGGTTTCACCTTCAGAGGCTCTGGAAAGAAAGAGGAATAGGAGACTTCAGCAAGGAGCAGATGCAGGAGCTGGTGATAGTGCCTGAAAACTCTCTTTTTTATGCAGCTCTTGGCTGTGTCTTTACAGCCATGGGTGAGGAAGGAGTCGTTTATGCGGGCAAAGATAGGCTTCTGTGGTGGGTGGAAGAAGGTCAGCATCTTCAAAAGCTAAAAGAAGGAAAACAAGGTCTTGTAAGCTCTGAGAATGAGCTTTTAGAGTTTAAGAAGAAGTTTTCTTATGTAATAGAAAACAAGATAGTGCCAAAGAAAGTATCTGAAATCGTCATAGGCTGTGATTTTGGCTCCACCACCGCAAAGGCGGTCTGTATGAGCAAAGACAAAGAGCTTGTCTTTTCCTGCTACAGCCTGAGCAAGGGAAACCCTATAGAAGATGCGAAGGAAATTTTCAGAAGAATTAGGGAGTTTTTCGGGCAAGATGTGAAGGTGCTTGCCCTCGGTCTTACAGGCTACGGTAAGGACCTTCTTAAAGATGTGCTTGGGGCTGATGTGGCGGTAGTGGAAACAGTAGCTCATGCCACCGCGGGGCTTTATTTCTTTCCTGATGCGGACTGTATATGCGACGTGGGTGGTGTGGATGTAAAAATCATGATAATAAGGCAGGGGTCTGTGGTAGATTTCAGGCTAAACTCTCAGTGCTCTTCCGGAAATGGTGCCTTTCTGCAGGGCGTGGCGGAAAGGTTTAACATACCCCTCAGTGAGATAGCGGACAGAGCCTTTCAGGCAAAGGCAATGCCTAACTTTACCATGGGCTGTGGTGTCTTCTTGCAAAGCGACATAGTCAATCAGCAAAGAAAGGGCTGGAAGGCGGAAGAAATTCTGGCAGGACTTTGCCAAGTGCTTCCTCTGAACGTATGGGTCTATGCAGGCAACATAAACAACCTCTCTCAGGTGGGCAGAAAGTTCATACTTCAAGGAGGCACTCACAGAAACCTTGCTGTAGTAAAAGCTCAGATAGATTTTATAAAGTCCAAAGTGCCAGAGGCTCAAATATACGTGCATCCATACTCAGGAGAGGCGGGAGCCATAGGCTCAGCCTTGATAGCTCTTGAGCACTATGAAAAGCATAAAAGCACACGCTTTAGGGGCTTTGAGGTAATTGAAGAGCTTACCTACAGGACCACCACCTCAAAGGAAACCGTATGCCACTGGTGTCCTATAAACTGTCAGAGGACTTTTATAGATGTTTATTTGGGAGAAGGTGAGGGAAGACCATGGAGTAAGGTACCTTTAGAAAGGGGATGGGTAAGGCTTATTGTCAATAACTCCTGTCCAAAGGGTCTTGTGGAGGATGAAAGGGAGTTAAAGGTAATAAAGGAGCAGATGGAAAGTATAAAGAAGAATTTCCCCAATGTGTCCGACTTTGTAAGGAAGGAGGCTTTCAAGAAGCTCACTCGTACCTAAGAGCATCTACAGGGTTGAGGTTTGACGCTTTGTAAGCTGGGTAAAAGCCAAAGAGGATACCTACAAAGAAGGAAAAACTGAAAGCTATGAGGATGTCAGGAATAGATATGAGTATGTTCCAACTAAAGGCTTTAGACATTAGGTAGGAGGAAACAACCCCCAGTATTATTCCAACAAAACCTCCAAGAGTTGACAGAATTACAGCTTCTAAAAGAAACTGCATTCTTATGTCCCATACCTTAGCACCAACAGCCATCCTTATACCTATCTCCTTTGTCCTTTCCGCAACAGAAACAAGCATAATGTTCATAATGCCTATACCTCCCACTATCAAGGAAACAGAGGCTACAGAGAGTAAAAGTAAAGACATAACTCTGGCTGACTGCTCCTGAACTTGCAGAAACTGTGTAAGGTTTCTAACTGTAAAGTCTTCCTGTTTATGCCTTTGTAGTATAGTCTGTTTCACTTCTTCCTGCGCGTCCTCCATATACTGCGGTCCTATAGCCTGCACCATCATTCTATCTATCTGACCGGGAAAGGTAGTTCCAAAAAGAAACCTTTGCGCAGAAGATACTGGAACTATTATCGTATCGTCCTGATCTTGACCCATTGGAGACTGTCCTTTTCTTTCAAGAACTCCTATAACTGTAAAGGGCATGCCTTTTATTCTGATAACCTTGCCTACTGGGTCTTCTCCTACGAAAAGGTTGTCCACAACCGTTTGACCTAAGACCGCTACCTTTGAGGCGCTTCTTACGTCTTCGTCGCTGAAGACTCTTCCAGAGACTACCTTCCAATCTCTCATTTCAAAGTAATCTTCAATGGTGCCTACTACACCTGTTGCCCAGTTCATGTTTGCATAAACTACCTGTGCTACACCTGCTCTAATCGGTGCGACACGCAAAACACTGGGACATTCCTTGGCCACAGCCTGAGCATCCCCTATGGAAAGGGTTGGCTGTGTTCCAAGCCCCATCCTCACGCCTCCTGCCGTAGTACTGCCGGGAAGCACGATAATTAGGTTGCTTCCTATGCTCGCTATCTGCTCCTGTATCTTTTCGCTTGCCCCTTTGCCCACAGAAAGCATAGCAATAACTGCAGAAACCCCAATAACTATACCCAAGGTGGTTAAAAAGGACCTAATCCTGTTTGCTTTGAAAGCCCTCATAGCCATCCAAAGAAGATCATAAAAGCTCATATCTCACTCCACCAAAAGACCATCTTTTATTTTTACTGTGCGTCTACAGTAGGAAGCTACTGTAGGGTCGTGGGTGACTACTATAAGAGTAGTTCCAAATTTATCGTTTAAAGACAAAAGTAGTTCCATTATGCTTTTGCCTGTTGCGGTATCCAAACTTCCCGTTGGCTCGTCTGCGAGTATTATAGAAGGGTTGTTAGCCAACGCCCTTGCTATCGCAACCCTTTGTTGCTGTCCGCCAGATAGCTGTGTGGGATAATGACCGCTTCTATCTGATAGACCTACCATATTTAAAAGCTCCATGGCTCTTTCCTTTCTCTCCTTCCTACCCACACCTGCGTATATCATAGGAAGTTCCACATTTTCAAGAGCGGTAAGTCTTGCTATCAAATTAAAGTTTTGGAAAACGAAACCTATCTTCTTATTCCTTATGTGCGCTATCTGATCACTGTTCATATTTTGAACGGGGATATTATCCAGTATATACTCTCCCGAAGTGGGGACATCAAGACAGCCGATTATATTCATAAGTGTAGACTTTCCAGAACCTGATGGACCAACAAGAGCCACTACCTCCCCTTTCTCAACGATCATACTTATACCCTTCAATACTGGAATTTCTATGCTGTCTAACTTGTAGCTTTTTTTGACATCCCTTAGCTCTATGAGAGCCATCAGAAGAACCTCGGAGCGGTTGTGCCTCTCTTTTCTTCCCTTAAACCTACTATAACTTCATCACCTTCCTTCAAGTCTCCAGAAACTACCTCCGTATATGTGCCGTCGCTTATACCCGTCTTTATAGGAACTCTAACCGGTCTATTGTCTCTGAGAACCCATACACCTGCACCTTTTTGTCTCTCACCTCCTATCCTTATCCTGAGGGCTACGTTTGGAACTCTAAGGACATTTCTCCTTTTAGCTACAAGGAAGGATACGTTGGCCGTCATACCGGGTCTTAGGAGCATATGGGTGTTATCTACAGGGATGATAACTGTATATGTAACTACATTCTGAACGCTTACGGGTGATAACCTTACCTGTGATACCCTTCCCATGAAAATCCTTCCGGGATAAGCATCTACAGTGAACTCAGCCTCTTGCCCCTCTCTTATCTTACTTATATCTGCTTCAGAAACTGTAGCCTCTACTTGCATCTTGGAAAGGTCTTTCGCTATCAGGAAAAGCGTAGGTGTTTGAAAGCTCGCAGCCACCGTCTGCCCTACTTCTACGTTTCTGGTTACCACAACACCGTCAACTGGAGAAACTATCTTGGTGTATCTGAGGTTAGTCTCTGCGTTTTTCAAGCTTGCCAGAGACTGCATAAGCTGACCTTCCGCAGCTTTTATAGCAAACTCTTGAGCTTTTATTTGAGACTTTATGGATTCCACATTTGCCAATGCACTCTCATAAGTTTGCTTTGCACTGTCCATATCACTCTCAGAAAGTAAGTTTTCCTCATAAAGGTATTTAGCCCTCTGAAAGTCCCTTTTTGCTTTTTCCAGCATAGCTTGTGCATTTTCCAAATTTGCCATAAGAACTTGCATGTTTCTTTTTTCTTTCTCAAGGTTAGCTTTTGCGGTCTCTAAGGAGGCTCTGCTTTGCTGAACCTGTGCCTCAAAAAGGGAAGGGTCAATCTCCGCAAGCACCTGACCCCTTTTGACACGGGAGTTGTAGTCCGCGTATATGGCAACTATCTTTCCAGAAACTTGAGATCCTACTATAACTGTAGCCACAGGATTTATAGTCCCTGTAGCAGAAACCTTAGAGATTATGTCTCCGCGCGAAACCCTTTCCAGTTTAAATTCACTTTCCCTATTTCCCTTTCTGTGTAGGTAAAACCAAAAGATGCCCAAGAAGATGATAAGTATAGTAAGAAAAAAGGATATTTTTCTTAACATGCTACACATTTTAAATTATGATGCGTAGATTAACTTAAGATGAATAGGAGGAGGACATGCTGAAAATACTCAAAAGAAAAATCAGATCGCTTGGCAAGGATAGAACCGGCATTAAGGTGGGTATCCCAAAGTTTTTGAACGTGTGGGGTACGCATCAATTTTGGATTGGTTTCTTTAGCTCCCTTGGGCTAAGGGTAGTTTTCAGCTCGGACACATCCGAAGAACAGTACCGCACCTTTGGAAAGGGAAGGATAACTATGGATTCCTGCTTTCCGGTAAAAGCCCTTGCTGGGCATATAGGCGAACTGCTTGCAAAAAACGTGGATATAATCTTTACCCCGATGATATACTCTTTACCTTCCTTTTTGAGAGGTCATGTACTTGACACTCTTAGCTGTACGAGAGTTATGATGGCTCCCGAGAATATAAAGGCGGGCTTTTTGAGGGAAAGGGATGAATTTAAAGAGAGGGGTGTTAAGTATATCTCACCTTTTGTGACCTTTGGTGAACCGGAACTGCTCCCTAAGCAACTTTACGAATCCTTAAAACAAGTTATTGATGTGTCTTACCAAGAGGTACGGGATGCTGTGATAAACGGGCTAAAGGCTTTAGAGGATTTTGACGCTTACATGAGGAGTAAGAGCTTAGACATTGTAAAGTGGTGCGTTAAAGAAAATAGACCAGCTATTTTGGTGCTTGCGAGACCTTATCATATGGATACAGGTATAGGACACGAGATAGATGGGGAGTTTCAAACTTACGGATATCCAGTTTTGTGGTACAATTATCTTCCTATAAATGACTGGCTTTTGGATTGGCTTTTTGGTCATGATATAAAAGCAGGAATCATAAAAAGCCCTTTCGATATCTCCGATGTTTGGACATCCTCCTACAGCTCAAATACCAACGAGATAATATGGGCTTCCAAGTTTGCGAGCAGATTCCCATGGATAACTGGGGTCATAAGGCTTTCTTCTTATGAGTGTGGCATGGATCAACCAACATATACACCTGTGCAAAAGATAGTTGAAAGTAGGGGAACGCTCTTTTTTAAGTTCGGAGAACTTGATGAAACAAAACCTGCAGGAAGTATAAAAATAAGAGTTGAGACCATTGTTCATTATCTGGAGAAATACTCACAGGATATAATAAAAAGGAAGCTAAGAAGCTTGCCACCACTACCTAAGGAGCTTTCTTGAAAAATGCCTGAAAAAGTTGTATAATGTTTCAGGGAATGAAAAAAAGCCCTTCAGTAGTAAGTGATTATTTTAAAGTAAAGGCACACCTAAAACCGCCTGCTGGGGTAGGGTGTGCTTTAAAAGGCGGGATACAAATACCCCAGTACCAGACTGAGTAGCAGGTCTGGTTTTTCGGGATTGAGTAATGGATCTGGAACAGAAGGTTAAGGAGATTATAGCCGATCAGCTCGGTGTAGAGGTGGAAAAACTTAATCCTGAAGCTAAGTTTGTTGAAGATCTCGGAGCTGATTCTCTTGACGTAGTTGAGCTTATAATGGCTTTTGAAGAAGAGTTCGGTATTGAAATACCTGACGAAGATGCGGAAAAGATAAGAACTGTAGGGGATGTGCTTAACTACCTTAAGGAGAAAGTAAAGAAGGACTGATGCGCAGAGTTGTGGTAACAGGATTGGGTGTGGTTTCACCTATAGGTACAGGTGTTGAAAAATTTTGGAAAAATCTAACAGAAGGTGTGAGCGGTGTTGACATCATAAAGAGGTTTGATCCCATAGAGCTGGGGCTTTCTGTTCATATAGCTGCTGAAGTAAAAGACTTTAATCCAGAAGATTATTTTGATAAAAAAGACCTACAGAGGGTATCTGACTTTATAAAGTATGCAGTAGCAGCTTCTGAGGAAGCTATAAAAGACAGTGGTCTTAGAGAAAGCAAGTTTGATCCCTATAGGGTGGGAGTCATAATCGGCACAGGCATAGGAGGTCTAAGGGACATAGAGGAACAACAGAAGATCCTTGCCGAAAAAGGTCCCAGAAGAGTTTCTCCCTTTTTTATACCTTACGGTATATCCAATATGGCAGCGGGACTTGTTGCTATAAGGTACGGTTTTAAAGGTCCCAATTACTGTGTCGTGTCTGCTTGTGCTACGGGTAATCACTCCATAGGAGATGCCATGAGACTGATCCAAAAAGGAGATATAGATATAGCCATTGCGGGAGGGTGTGAAAGCGCCATCACACCGCTGGGTATAGCGGGTTTTGCCTCTATGAAAGCTCTTTCAACCAGGAATCATGAGCCACAAAAGGCATCAAGACCCTTTGATATGGAAAGGGACGGTTTTGTGATGGGGGAAGGTGCGGGTGTGCTTGTATTAGAAGAGTATGAGTATGCCAAGGCAAGAGGAGCAAAAATTTATGCTGAGATCGTAGGATATTCAGCAACGGATGACGCCTATCACATAACCGCTCCGTGTGCGGATGGGGAAGGAGCGTATATGTGTATGAAATTGGCTCTTGAAGATGCTAAAATAAAACCTGATGAGGTAGATTACATAAACGCTCACGGTACATCCACACCTCTCAACGATAGAGCCGAGACCTTAGCCATAAAAAATCTGTTTGGTGAGCATGCTTATAAACTCAAAATAAGTTCCAACAAATCTATGATAGGACACCTTCTGGGTGCGGCGGGTGCTGTTGAAGCTGTGGCAACAGTGAAGACCATACAGACAGGAGTGATCCCACCTACCATAAATCTTGAAAAGCCAGATCCCGAATGCGACCTTGACTATACACCAAACAAAGCGGTTCGTAAAGAAATCAATGTTGCCTTATCCAACTCCTTCGGCTTTGGTGGAACAAATGCCTGCCTCGTATTCAGAAGAGTATAAAGACTTAGAGGAGAGACTCGGATACACGTTCAGGGATAAAAAACTCTTAGAGCAGGCTCTTACTCATAAGTCTTATGCGATAGAAAAAGGTGTGAAGAGTTACGAAACCCTTGAGTTTTTAGGTGACGCTCTGGTAAACCTCTTTGTAGTTGACATACTCGTGTGCGAATTTCCACAAGCGAAGGAGGGAGAACTCGCACCTATGAAAGCCTTCTTTGTCAGCGAAGAATTTCTGCATCAGCTTGCACATGATCTTGAGCTTGAAAGATACTTACTCGTAGGTGGCAAAAAGGGAAAGTTTAAAGTAAATGTATCCATATTGGGAGATGCTTTTGAATCCTTATGGGGAGCTATCTATATGGATACAGGTAGGGATACGAATCTGACCAGAACGCTCTTTGAAAACCTCTATAGAGAAAGAATAGTCACTATGGCAAAGTCTTCTGACTATAGGAAGGATTACAAAACTATACTTCAAGAAATAACCCAGAAAAGGTGGAAAGAACGCCCTACTTATAGGGTGATTTCTGTGAGTGGTCCTCAGCACGGTAAGGTTTTTGAAGTGGAGTGTTCAGTAAAGGGAGTAAGAGCTGTTGCTGTAGGGAACAGTAAAAAGGAAGCTGAACAACTTTCAGCAAAGAGAGTCCTTGAACTTCTTCAAGAACTTTGAAAGGTAAGATCCCATAACCTCCTGTTGAAGGATATGGAATGTTCTATCACCTCCCTGTACACCCTAAAAGGTGTAAGTATGGCTTTGAGCTTTTCACTTTCGTTTTCAAAAAGTAAAAGTTCGTCAATAACGGATAAAATGAGTTCAAGTTTGGTGTTTATGGAGTTTAGAGCATCAAGCCTCTCTATCTCCCTTTCTATTTCCTCTGGTAATGAAGCTAAAAAGGTGATATCAAAGTTAAAGATCTCATAAAGGTCATACACATGATCAAGAACCTCCGAGATCTTAAGGAGAAGGTTTTCCTCTATCATCATCATGGCTCTTTCGTAGTTATCCCTATCCTTACCTTCAAGGCATGCATCAGCTAAGATCTTGCTCTCCTCTATGTCAGCTTTTATTTCCAATAATAAACCTTCAAGGAGGCGCAGGTTTAGTCTTATCAATCTGTCTTGTACCAGAACCGCTGTCAACACCTCTGACCTTTTCATAAAGCTCCTCCACAAAAAGAAGATTAAGTTCTCTCATTCTATCTCTGAAGTCCTCTATTAAAATATAACCCTGAGAGGATAAAATGTCCTTTATCTTCCTGTTTATTCTCTCACCGTGCGGATCAAGGTCAAAGAGAGGTATAACTTCAGAAAAGCTTTCAAGTAGGTCGGGAAGATCCCTAAACCTTTTTCCACCGAGCGTAAATACGTTTCTTATCCCTAACATCTCAAGGGATTCCCTATCCCTTTTGCCTTCAACAATGATCGCTTTGTCTTTAGACGCATCTCTCAGTTCCTTTACAAAATTAATTAAAGCTTCTCTCATCACTTGAGAACTTTCTTGGTCTTTATGTAAAAAATATAAAGATCAAGCTCAGCTTGAGTGAGTCCGAGTTGAGAACACACTTCCTGTAACCTTTCCTCGGCAATTAGGTAAATTCTTCTCGTCAACGTTTTCTGGTCAGGTATGAGTCCCTTTTCTTTTAGGTATCTCAAAACATGCCTGTCTATTATGGCAACATCGTCAAAGCCCGTATTTCTCAAAAAGTGAGAAGCTTCTTTAAGACCGAAACCTTCAACCTTATACTTGGAACACGCATCGCTGAGAAGTTCTCTTATCTCTCTACCGCTTCTTGCGCTACGCAAAAGTTCCATAACATCTTCAAAAACTTTCCTCGCTTTTACTATCCTTTCGGCTCTCTGTCTTGCGAACCTATGCCCGTGCCTTGATATTACATCTGTTAGCTCTTCAAGGCTCATACTTTTAAAACCTTCTATACCTATCTCTTTCTGGAGGCGTATGCCAACACTTGCAGAAGAATTTGCTGTCAGTATACAAAAGCAAAGCTCAGAAAATACGTCCGCTTCAAGATCAACATCAAGAAAAGGTCTAAAGTCATAGTGGGTTATACCCACATCTCTTAGCTTTCTGAATTCCTCTACCCTTTTTTTTACATAGCTTTCTACCAATTTTATAGCTCGTTCTATATCTTCAAACACCGCAAACCTCCCTTATGAGATCCTTTGCACCTTCTACTGTTTTGTCTGAAACTACACCCATTAGTCTCGCTATCTCTTTCACCCTCTCCTCACCTTTTAGTTCTTCTATCCTGATAAAAGCTGTACTACCTATGAACTCCTTTCTTGTAAGTATGTGTCTGTGTGCTGCACTCGCAATTGCTGGAGAGTGGCTTATTACCACTATCTGCATGTTTTCCGATAGTCGCCTCAAAAGTCTGGCAAGCTTGAGGGATGTTTCACCGCTTATACCTGTATCAATTTCATCAAGTATGTATGTTTCTGACGTTGGAAGAAGCAAAAACAGAGCCAGAGCTATTCTGGATATCTCACCTCCGGAAACTACACTATCTAAAGGTTCATCATCCCTGCCATAAGACGAAAAGAGAAACTCCACCTTTTCCTTTCCGTATCTACCTTCTTCCTCCGAAAGTTTTACCCTAAAAGATGCCCTCTCTAATCCTATATCTTTGAGAGTTTCAAGAACCTTCTTTTCAAAGATTTCCTTCGCCGAAAATCTACCTTGAGAGAGTCTCTCCCCTAACTTGGACAGCTCTTCCCTCAAGCTTATTATTTCCTCCTCCAAAAATTCTCTGCTTTCCTCCTCCTTGGTAAAACTTTCTATCTGGGATCTAAGACTTTTTGCGTAATCAAGCACCTCAGCGTACTTCATACCGTACCGTCTCTCAAGCTTTTGCACCGCATAAATCTTTTCGTTTAACCTGTTTATCTCTTCCGCATCCACCTCAAGCAATCGGGAACTAAGTTGATCTCTTAAATACCTTAACTCATCTGATATACCCTCCGCACTTTTCAAGAGCGGTTCAGCCGATCTGTCATACTCACAAAGTTGAGATAAAGCCTTCTTAACGTCAAGGATCCTGTCCATAAGACCACCTTCCACATTCAGGTGAGCAAGAGCGCGCTCTATGAGAGCATTTATCTTTTCCATATGATTGAGTATGATAAGTCTATCCCTTAGCCTATCGTAATCTTCGCTACTTAACCCTACACTCTCTATGTCTTTTAGCTCTTCACGGAGTATTTGAAGCCTTATAGCTCTTTCCCTTTGCCTTTCGTTCCACTTTGCGATCTTTTCTTTTAGATCTTCGAGCTTCACATAGAGTTTTTCATACTCTTTTCTTATATGAAGCACATCAGCAAACCTATCGTAAACATCCCTCTGAAAGTCTTTTCTGAGTATTTTCAATCTGTCATTTTGCCCTTGAAGTAACACCATGTTAGAGACTATATCCCTTACAACCTTCTGGACGCTCCCAATACCATTCAGATAATACCTGCTTTTACCCTTCTTTATTTCCCTTCTCACGATTATCTGCTCATCATCCTTTATAAATTCAGCCTCAACCGCTGTGCCTTCAGGATAGTTGTGCTGATTGCCCATAAGAAAAAGAAGGGAAGAAACTGTTAGAGATTTTCCCGTACCTGACTCTCCTGTAAGAACATTCAGTCCATTTTCAAATTCCACTTCCTGCTGTTTTATGAGTAGAAAATCTTCTAAACGTATTCTGACCAACATGGTATAATTTTTATAAAGTTATACAAGGAGGTTTGTTATGGCAACACTTACCTATGAGGAAGCTCTGCAGCTCCTTAAGGAACACATAAAAGGTTTTGAAGCCACCGCAAAGATGGAAGAGATAGGTGTGGTTTATTATGTGGGAGATAGTGTTGCAAGGGCATATGGGCTTGATAACGTTATGGCAAACGAACTGGTGGAGTTTGAAAGTGGAGTTATGGGTCTTGCCTTCAATCTTGAAGAGGACAATGTGGGTATAATAATTCTTGGAAGTGAAAGCGGGATTAAGGAAGGTTCCATAGTTAGGAGGACAGGAAGGATACTTGACGCTCCTGTGGGAGACGGACTCATAGGGAGGGTTATAGATCCTCTTGGAAATCCACTCGATGGGAAAGGTCCTATAAAGTACGAATACAGATCACCAGTTGAAAAGATAGCACCGGGTGTTGTAAAGAGAAAATCTGTTCATGAACCTCTACAGACAGGTATAAAAGCTATTGACGCCATGATACCCATCGGTAGGGGACAGCGTGAGCTTATCATAGGGGACAGATCCACTGGAAGAACTACCATATGCATAGATACCATACTCAACCAAAAGGATACGGATGTTTATTGCATATACGTGGCCGTAGGTCAGAAGCGTTCAACCACTGCAAGAATAATAGAGCTTTTAGAGCGTAGTGGTGCAATGGAATACACATGCGTAGTGGTAGCTTCCGCCACAGATCCCGCATCCTTACAGTACCTTGCACCTTTTGTAGGATGTACCATAGGTGAGTACTTCAGGGACAGTGGGAGGCACGCTCTGGTTGTATACGATGATCTTTCAAAGCATGCGGAAGCATACAGACAGTTGTCACTACTTATGAGAAGACCACCTGGAAGGGAAGCTTACCCGGGTGATGTCTTTTACCTTCATTCGAGACTTCTTGAAAGGGCTGCAAAACTTAACGATGAACTCGGCGCAGGTTCCCTAACTGCTCTTCCTATAATAGAGACAAAGGCGGGCGACGTAGCCGCATACATACCCACTAATGTCATATCCATAACCGACGGGCAGATATATTTGGAACCCGACCTTTTTAACAAAGGGGTAAGACCAGCCATAAACGTAGGTTTGTCTGTCTCTCGTGTTGGTGGTGCAGCTCAGATAAAAGCCATGAAGCAGGTTGCAGGCACCCTAAGGCTTGATCTTGCCCAATTTAGAGAGCTGGAAGCCTTCGTTCAATTTGCCGCTGAACTGGACAAGGCGACTCAGCAAACCATAAACAGAGGGCTCAGGCTTGTGGAACTTCTCAAACAGGAGCCTTACAGCCCTATACCTGTTGAAAAGCAAATAGTTGCCATATACGCTGGAACTAATGGATATCTTGATGATATGCCGGTAGAGTCTGTAAGGAAGTTTGAAAAAGAACTTTACGCTTACATGGAGAAGGAGAGATCCGATGTCCTAAAGGAGATAAAAGAAAAGAAAGCGCTTGACGACGATCTAAAGAGAAAGATAGAGGAAGCTATCAAAGATTTCAAGTCCAAGTTTATACCTTGAAGGTATATGTAGGGTGTAGCGGTTTCTCTTACGAGGAATGGAGGGGAGTTTTTTATCCCCACGATTTAAGAAGAGAAGAGTTTATAATTTATTACTCAAGATTTTTCAACGTTCTTGAGCTTAACTTCTCCTTTTACTCTTTTCCCAGTAAAGGCACTGTGAAAAGTTTTCTTTCAAGGAGCAAATACCTAAGATTTTCCTTGAAAGCTCATAGGATATTTACCCACATTAGACATTACAAAAGTGAAGATGTCAAAAAAATCCTTTTCAGTATAGAGCCAGTACTTGAAGAAGATAGATTCATAGCAATGCTTTTTCAGTTTCCCGAAAGTTTTCACCGCACGCAAGAAAACCTTGAATACATTAGAAAACTCTCAGAAGACTTTAGAGATATTGAAAAAGTTGTTGAAGTTAGGAGTAAGAGCTTTAAAAGTGCGGACTTTTACAGATTCCTTGAAGAAAACGGTTTTTCCTTAGTAAACAGCGATGCACCTAAGGAAAGTAAGTTTCTTGTGGGACCCTGGGTATCCATAGGTAACATAAATTACGTGAGGCTTCACGGAAGAGATCCGCAAAAACCTTACGATTACCTTTACTCCCTTGAAGAGCTTAAAAAACTCAAAGACAGGATAAGAAAGCTCGGATATAAAGATACTTACATATTTTTTAATAACACCGCAAAAGCTCAAGCTGTTTATAACGCCCTTCAGATGAAAATGCTCTTCGGCATAAAAGTTGAGATCCCTAAGAGCTTGCAAGGTTCTTTAAGAGATAAGGAGTGGGAATAATTTAGTATGACATTGTCAAACTTTTTAAAAAGATTATATTAAATAAAAGGAGGTAGTCTCCATGGAGGATATCAGGAAGGATGCTCAGGAGCTTTTTAATAAGGCTTACACCTATCACATGATGGGAGATATACAGAAAGCTATAAAGTTTTACGAACAGTCCATTGAGATCTACCCTACAGCCATAGCTTACACTTTCCTTGGCTGGGCTTACAGCATGCTGGGAGAGTATGAAAAGGCTATTGAGCTTTGTAAGAAAGCAATAGAGCTTGATCCTGATCTTGGAAATCCATACAATGACATAGGCTCTTACCTTATAGCTTTGGGAAGATACGAGGAAGCTATCCCATGGCTCAAAAAAGCTATAATCGCAAAGAATTACGAGCCGAGACATTATCCGCATATGAACTTAGCTCGCGTTTACTTAGCGATGGGTAAATTTAAAGATGCAATAGAGGAATTGGAAAACGCCATAAGGCTGGCACCTGACTACAAACCTGCGCACATCTTAAGGCATCAGATACTTGGTATGCTCAACTGATGTAAAATACTTTTTATGAGGAAAGGCTTTACACTTATAGAACTTCTGGTAGTTATCATAATTTTGGGTCTTCTTGCAGCCATAGTGGTGCCAAAAATAACTGGAAGAGTGGAAGAGGCTAAAGTGGAAACCACGAAGGTACAAATGAAGGCGATAAAGGATGCTCTTGAACAGTACAAACTGGACAACGGCTTTTATCCAACCACGGAGCAAGGTTTGAAAGCTTTGGTAGAAAAACCCACAACACCACCTATACCCGCAAGGTGGAGGCAGTATTTGGACAAGATCCCAAAAGACGGCTGGGATAGGGATTTTATATACATATCTCCGGGTGTGGGTCACCCTTACGAGCTTAAGTCTTTAGGTCCTGACGGTAAGGACGGTACGGAAGATGACATAGATGTGTGGAAGCTCTAAAGGTTTTACCCTCCTTGAGGTGCTTGTCGCAACTGTTCTTTTAGCACTCTTTTTTGGTGTGCTTTTTGAACTTCTTTCAAAGGCGCGGAGGGATTATTATTATTCGGAAGCGCTTTACGAAGATATAATCACTTTAAGTAACAAACTCACACTGAATCAGACAGAAGGACTTGAGGTAGAAAAGGAAGAGCTAAAAGATTACCCGCAGATAGAGGAGTTTACTTACTCTTATGGAAAGGCAAAGATGTACATATACGTTCCGAAAAGGTAAGAGAGGTTTTACCCTCTTAGAGGTCTTACTCGTTCTCGTTCTGATAGGTATTCTCTTTGGTCTCATATCTTACACATTTTACTCTCTTGTAACAAACTCCTTAAGTCTCGCAAAGGACAGCGAAAGGCTGAAAGAAGATGCATCCCTCCTATGGAACATTCAGCGCAAAATTCTGTCTTCTAAGTCCATATATCTTGAAAAGGATAAACTCTTTATCATCACATCCGCAGGCGATTATTACGAGGGTATGGTAAAGTGTGCATACATTTACAAAGATGGCATACTTTACTATTACGAATTTCCTTATCCCTATGGGGATATAAGGTTTTACGAAGAGGACAAACTCATAAAACTTGGAAGGTTTGATACTATTTCTTTCAGAGCATACAAAGGGGGAAACTTTTACGATACCTTTGACGGTATCCCTGAACTCATATACGTGAAAATGAATAATAGGGAATTTGTGATAAGGATTTTGTAGTATAATTATGTCCAATATGACGGGGGTGTATATTTTTTTCCTTTCAAATTTAGCGCTTTTTGCCATCTTGCTTTGGTATTTTTATCTTCTGCCCCCTTTGAAGTTCTTCGTTCCTCAACTGCAGAAAAATGTATACAGCTTACCTGATTTTGGATCATTTTTCAAGGATGAAAAGGTACTTAGCGAAAGTCCAGCAAACATACATCTGATAGCAACAGTAAGTGGTAGCGTAAGATTGGCTTTGGTTGATTTTGGTACAAAAGTGCAAACGGTGAGGATAGGTAGTTCCATAGGAGGTTACAAGGTAGTAGATATACAGAGGAACTACATACTTTTGAGTAATGGACAGGAAAAGAAAGCTATAGGTTTCAATTTTGAGCTGACAAAAAGCTTGCCAACAAGCTTGGAAATACCATCTGTATCTTCACCATCTCAAAGCCTTCAGGCTACCGTATCTAAGAGAGAAGTGGAAAGTGTAACGGCTGATCCGGGCATAATGTTTAGACAAATAAGGCTTGTGCCGTACATACAAAAAGGGCAGACGAAAGGTTTTCTCTTTGAATGGGTAGATCCGCAGAGCGTATTTTCAAAGGCTGGTATAAGAGCGGGTGATGTATTAATAGCCATAAATAATCAGGAGATAAAGAGTGGTGAGGACGCTTTTAGAATACTTCAGGCTTTGAGAAACGAAAATAGCCTGAAGATAAACCTCATAAGGGATGGACAGCCTTTAGAATTGAATTTGAGGGTGGAGTAATGATAAGATGTATTTTTTTCGTACTTTCTTTTTTAGTTCTTACCTTAAGCGTACATGCTCAGACCGCACAAGAGTTGCAAAAGCAGGCGCAGGAGCAAAGAAGGGCAGGAAGAGTTTATCTGAACTTTCAGAATGCGGATATTTCTGCAGTCGCCAAGTTTATGTCCGAACTTACTGGTAAAAATATAGTTCTTGATCCTAACGTTAAGGGAAGTCTCACGATCAGTTCCGCAAAGCCGGTAAGTATAAAAGAGGCATGGGATCTGTTCGTTCTTTCGTTGTCTATGCAGGGCTATGGTGTGATAGAGGATAAAGATTTTGTGAGGATAGTACCGCTTCAGCAAGCTACATCTTTTGCAAACTTGAAAAAACCATCAACTTCTGGAGAAGTGGTTGTGTATCTTTATAAGGCACAGTACGTACAAGCCCTTCAATTACAGCAGGCTGTTCAACCTTTCTTATCCCCTTTTGCCAAAGTAGCCATACACCAACAATCAAATACTGTCCTGATAGCCGATATAGCTAAAAACATAGATAAAGTTAAAACCATATTGAAAGAGCTTGATTCTCCAGAAAGGTCTCTAAAGGTAGAGGTTTACACTTTAAAGAGGGCAAAGGCGGATACCGCCTTTCAAAGCCTGCAGACGTTGAGTCTTGCCTTTCAACAACAATTGGGTAGTCCTACCTTTATAACTTTTAACAAAGACAGTAACTCCATAATCGTTGCAGCTAACGAAAATGTACAGAATATAATCAAAGAGGTTATAAACACTTTGGACAAGGAAAGTTTAGGTACACTTGAGAGAAATTTTTATGTCATACCTCTGAAGTTCATATCCGCTGAGGAAATATACAGAAGTCTGCAAAGCCTCTTCAGGGGGGTGAGTCCCACAACAACCGTCCAACCTCAGGAAGTTTATACACCTTTACAGCCACAAATACCTGAGATAAGAGGTTTAGAAACACCGCTAAAAAAGGAAGAACAGCCCAAACAAACCCAGCTTCAGCTTGTACCTATAGAAACAAAGGAGGGTATGAGGATAGGTTTTGACAGAGGCACAAATTCTGTGATACTTTATGCTACTTTGCAAGAGTATGAAGGTGTAAAATCCCTTATAGAAAAATTAGACGTTAGAAGAAAGCAGGTTCTTATAGCGGCAACTGTAGTAGAGATGAGTACGAGTAAAGCTCTAAACATAGGCGTCAAGTGGCAGATAATAGGAACGCAGGGAGGCACAGCTTTTGGCGGTGGAAGTATTCAGGATATTTATAATGCCCTCCTTTCTGGAAACTTCATTATGGGAGTCCTTAGTACCGCAGGAAGGACGATCAACATAGGGGGTACACAGCTCTTTTTCCCTGATCTGGTACTTTTGTTTTCCCTTTTAGAAAGCGGTAGTGGTTTTAACATAGTGTCCAATCCCAAGGTTTTAACACTGGACAATCAAACCGCTGAGATAAAAGTAGGTCAAGTAATACCCTACGCGTCGGGTGTGAAGTTTGACATAAACGGTATGCCTGTTATCACTTACGATTACAAGGAGGTAGGCTTAGATCTCGGAGTTACACCAACAATATCCGGCAGGGATCTAAGACTGCAGATCAAATTAAAGCTTCAAGATATAATTGATTATATAAGACCTCAAATAGGAACGCTCAGCTACGCAGTTCCCGTCACATCTAACAGGCAGGTAAATTCGGATGTGGTTGTGGAAAACGGACAGACAGTAATAATAGGCGGACTTGTAAACACCAAAACCCTTACAAGTACGCAGGGAGTACCGGGACTTAAAGACATTCCCGCTTTGGGAAGACTTTTCAGAAGTGACACAAAAACCGAGGACAAGGTTTCCCTCTTTATATTCCTTACACCTTACGTTATAGAAAAGCCTGAAGAGCTTTCCAAAATAACCCAGGAGCATCAGAAGTTGGCTGAAGAGCTTAAAAAACTAATGGAGAAGAGAGAAAAAAGAGGTAATGAGAAAAAAGAACCTTAAACTTCTCATGTTTTTATTCGTAGGCTATATACTTTTCACACTGTTTCTTTTGGCTATCACCCTCCCCAAGTTTCTCCTTTTTGATAAGTGGCTGATGTCAAAAGGTATTTACATGATAGCAAGTAATGTACATGAAAGTTTAACTTATCTAAGCCTAAAAGAAGCAAGTTTTTATACAAAAAAATCAAAATTGGTCAGATTTGATAAACTTGATTTATCCGTGGGTATACCTTACATACTCTTAAAGGGTACTTGTGCAGACGGCAATCTAAATGTGAAGATGTATCTTTTTGGTGGGATAGATATAAAAGCTAAAAACTTTAAATGTTTTGAAAACTTCAGAATAAAGAGTATAAACCTTAGCATAAATAATGGCATTGAAGGAACTGCAGAACTCCTTGACTTGAAAGTTAGGGATACAAAAGTAGATAACTTATCAATTTCTTTCAAGGGAAAGACTTTTGATGGTCAAGGATTAATTTCAGGACAAAGGCTCACCGGTAGCGGTACACTCATTTTAAATAGAGAAGACATCCTTAAGTCCCGGCTTAACGGTACGATAGCGGGTAGTGGTATTAGATTCGTAATTTATGGAAGCCTTGATAATCCTGTATTAGAAATCAAAAAGTGATATAATAAGCTTTATGAAGTACGACGTTATAATAATTGGTGGAGGTGCTTCTGGGCTTTCGTGCGCTTTGACGCTTGCTTCTTCAAGAGGTAGAGGTTGGCAGTGGGCAGAAAACAGGAATTATCTTTTGTTTGATGTTGGCAGATCGGATCTTAACAAAGCATACCTCAAGAACGTCCCGGGACTTGATCCCATACCCGGCAAAGAACTTTTAATTAAGATAAAAAAGCAGATACAACAGTGGGGAGGAGTGGAAACACTTGAGGAAGAGGTAAGAAGCGTAAGCAGAGAGAACGGAGTTTACAGCGTAAAGACAGCTTTAGGCAAGATCTTTAGTGCGGATTACATAGTTTTGGCTGTGGGTTTTCATTGCTTTGACATAGAAGGTCTTGAATTAGAAGTAAAAGAAAATGCAAAATCTCCCAAACCCGGAAGGGTAATGGTAAAGCATAAGGATTTTGAGGCGCTTCCCAACCTTTTTGTAGTAGGTACCTTAGCAGGTTTGAGTTCTCACTTTACATCTTGCGCAGGTTCAGGGGTGGAGGTTGCATGCGAGATCCTCTCTCGTATGGCTGGCAAAAGGATAGTTATCCACGATGTACCCGAAGAAAGTTAAGAGGTTGTGGTATAATAACTCATCTTAAGCTTTTTGAAAAGGAGGTGATGGTGAGCTTATTGACGGAGTTAGCCTCAAAGGCAAGGGAAGAGAGTCAGGTGAGAGTTTACAAAAAGAACGTTGAGAGAGTTTTGTCTGCACTTTTAAGGAGTGGAGATTTCTGGGAAGTGGTGGATATGTCGGATCTTCCTGTACCTGCAGCATCTGGAATCATCAAGGTACTTGTAAGGGAAGGATATGCCTTTATAGATGATGATGAGAACGTGAGGCTCACACAAAAGGGCTACGACCTTGTGAAGGAAATTGGTATAGAGCCTTACGTAGATTACGTTTGCCAAGCTTGCGAAGGAAGGGGCATACCCTTTTACATAGACATTGAGTTCTACAGGAACTTCCTCCAGATTACGAAAGATAGACCTAAAGCTATAAGGGATTACGATCAGGGATCTGTAACGCCTGAGACTACCGTTTCACGTGTGCTTTTTATGGATTCAAGGGGTGATTTAAGAAACAAGGATATAATCGTCTTAGGTGCGGAGGATGATCTTACCGGTCTTGCGGTGGCACTGAGCAAAAAAGCTAAAAGCGTTCTCGTTATTGACATAGATAAAAGGCTTATAGATTTTGACAACGGTATATTTAAAGATCTGGGTATAAATAACGCTGAAGCTAAGGTTTGGGATTTGAGAAACCCATTCCCTTCGGAAATCCTGGGTCATTACGACGTTTTTGTCTCTGATCCTCCAGAGACCTTGCCTGCCTTTAGAGCCTTTATAGGCAGAGGTATAGCAACGCTGAAAGAGGAAGGTGGCGTGGGATACTTTGGTCTGACCTTAAGAGATTCTTCCGTCTTTAGGTGGAGGGATTTTCAGGTGGCACTTACATCGGAATTTGGGGTAGTTATAACAGATATAGTTCAGGACTTTAACGCGTATATAACTTGGGACTATCACAAAGAAACAAAAGCTGCAGAAATAGCACCTGTCAAGAGAGAGCCGAAAGGCATATGGTACAGGTCCTCGTGGTACAGGATAGAGGCTCTTCCGGGTTTTAAAAGATGGAACGAGGCTATATCCGATGATGTTTTTTACCTTGACGAAGAAGGCTCAACTACTTGACAACTCTTTCAGATTTCCTTATAATGTTTTTGAGAGGTTAGCCCCCATCGTCTAGCCCGGTCTAGGACACCGCCCTTTCAAGGCGGAGATCGCGGGTTCGAATCCCGCTGGGGGTGCTTCTCTTAACTGTGAAAAATGGAGAGATATCAAGCTGAAGACATAAAAGCTGTTACAGGGCTTCAACACGTCCGTCTCAGACCATCCATGTACATAGGTGATGTGGGAGAGAGGGGACTGCATCACCTGCTTTGGGAAATCTTGGACAACGCAGTTGACGAACATGTGGCTGGCTACGCAAAAAGTATAAGTGTAGTAATACACGAGGATGGTTCCGTAAGCGTTGAGGATGATGGGAGGGGCATACCTGTAGATATACATCCTGAGACGGGAATACCGGCAGTGGAAATGGTTTTTACAATGCTGGGAGCAGGTGGAAAGTTTGACAAGAAAGTTTACAGATATTCAGGTGGTCTTCACGGTGTAGGGGCATCCGTCGTAAATGCACTTTCTGAATGGCTCGCTGTGGAGGTTTACAGAGACGGAAAAATATACAGACAGGAGTATAGCAGGGGAGAACCTATTTATCCACTAAGAGTTATAGGGACAACTCCCAAAAGAGGCACAAAGGTGACCTTCAAACCTGATCCAGATATCTTTGAAACTACAAAGATAAAACTTGACCTCGTAGAAAGGAGGGTGAGGGAACTTGCCTATTTGAATCCGGACTGTAGCTTCAGACTCCTTGATGAAAGAAGCGGTAAGGAGTTCTTTTACAAGTTTGACAAAGGTATAGAAGAACTTGTTAAGTTTCTGTCTACAGGTAAAGAACCGCTTTTTGATGAGGTGATAAGAGTAAAAGAAGAGAGGGAAGGCGTAGATGTGGATATAGCTTTTATCTATACCAAGGATTACAGGGAATCGGTGGAAAGCTTTGTAAACAACATAAAAACAGTAGAAGGTGGAACGCACATAACGGGTTTTAGAAGTGGACTTACGAAAGCGGTAATGAGGTCGCTACCAAGTATAAAGCTACAGAAAGAATTGAGAGAAGCTGTAACTGGGGAAGATTTGAGGGAAGGGCTTGTGGCTGTGGTATCCTGTAAGGTGCCTGATCCCCAGTTTGAAGGACAGACCAAGACCAAGCTTGGAAATCAGAATGTAAAGAGCATAGTAGAATCCATCGTTTACGAGCAGTTATCCCGGTACTTTGATGAAAACAGGGACATATACAGGAAGATAGTAGAAAAAGCTGTAGAAGCAGCATTGGCTAGGGAGGCTGCCAAAAAAGCTAAGGAACTCGTGAGGAGAAAATCTCCTTTGGAAGATACCACATTGCCCGGTAAACTGGCTGACTGCTCGGAGAAAGATCCGCAAAAGTGTGAACTTTTCATAGTTGAAGGTGAATCTGCAGGAGGCTCAGCTAAGCAAGGAAGGGATAGGAGGACACAAGCCATACTACCGCTAAGGGGAAAGATCCTCAACGTTGAAAAGGCGAGACTTGATAAAGTTTTTTCTAACGAGGAGATAAAAGCCATAGTCAGCTCTATGGGGTGCGGGATAGGCGATGACACTGATCTCTCCAAGCTCAGATACCACAAGATTATCCTCATGACAGATGCAGATGTTGATGGTTCGCACATAAGAACCTTGCTTTTGACCTTCTTTTACAGATACATGCCTAAACTCATAGAAGCGGGTCACCTGTACATAGCACAGCCTCCACTTTACAGGCTAAAGAAAGGAAAGACGGTTCTGTATCTGAAAGATGACAGAGAACTTGAGCATACCCTTATGGAACACATAAAGAGTTATGGTACGCTCATAGATGCCAAAGGCAGGGAGTATCAAGGTGATGATCTACTAAAGCTATTGAAAGGATTAAAAGAGTTTGAAGAAAATTATAGGTATTTGGTAAGAAGAAAGGGAGAAGGTGTACTGTCCGCCCTGATCGCAATTAGGATTAGCGAAGATGACTTGAGAAATGAGGTAATTTTAAAAGAAAAGGTAGGCGCATTGAGAGAGAAACTTCAAGATTACAACATAGAAGCGAGATACGACAAATTAAGTAGTGCTTACGATCTTCTGCTAACGGATACTAAAACGGGCAAGCGCGTAATAGTAGATGCGGAATTTCTATCGTCTTTGGCATACAAATCCGTACTTTCGGGCTTTGATCTTCAACTTCCCGTTGTTATAAAGTTTGAAAAGAAAAGCAAAACTGTGAGCGACGTACATCAAGTACTTAGCTCTTTCATGGATCTCGCCAAGGAAGGCTTTGAGGTGCAAAGATACAAGGGCTTGGGAGAGATGAACCCAGAACAGTTGTGGGAGACTACCATGAATCCTGCCACCAGAAGGCTTCTGAAGATAAGCATAGAGGATGCGGCGGAAGCTGACAGAATATTTAGCATACTTATGGGTGAAGATGTGGAACCCAGAAGGGAGTTTATAGAGACTTACGCAAGGGAGGTGAGAAATCTGGATGTTTAAAAGAATACTCGTGGGGGTGGATGGTTCTAAAGCTGGATGGACAGCAAGCAGTTACGCTTTTGATTTTGCAAAAAAGATGGATCTCCCAGTTGTAGGTATTCACATAATAGACGAAAGGCTAATAGAGGAAAGTTTTCTTGAGGACCTTGCTGGAGTTTTAGGCTTCACCTTTTACTATGGCGTATCTGCAAAGGTTAAGGAGTTTTTGGAAACCCAAGCGGACACGCTTTTGCATGAATTTTTAAGTTTGGGACGGCAGGAAGGGTTGAAGATCTCTTCCTTTCAAACTGTTGGTGTACCTTACAAAGAGATAGTCTCTCAGGCAGATAAGGAAGACGTGATCTTTATTGGGAAGAGGGGAAAAAAACCTATGGAAGGCTTCCTTTTGGGATCAAACGCGGAAATGGTAGCGAGAAGGTCACCGTGCAGTTTATTCCTTTCCCCGGAGGAAAAAAGGAGCATAAGAAGGATTTGTATCGCTTACGATGGACGCGAGATATCAAAAAAAGGTTTAGAAATGGCTAAGTATCTTAAGAAGTTTTTTGAGTTTGAACTATACGCGATAAGGGTAGTTGAGGAAAAGCTTGAAGAGGATATTCCGAAAGATGTGGATAGCTATGAGTGTTTGAGAGGACTTCCCGAAGAGAAGATCGTGGAATACTGTAAGGAAAAGGATATGGATCTTCTCATTATGGGTGCCTTCTCAAAAGGCAGGTTTAAGGAATTTCTATTTGGTAGCATCACATCCTTTGTCCTGCACCATCTTGAAATACCCATCCTTTTGGTGAAGTGATATGGGAAAACTTTACGTAGTTGCCACACCTATAGGAAACCTAAAGGATATAACACTCAGAGCGTTAGAAGTACTAAAAGAGGTCAGTTTTATAGCCTGTGAAGACACAAGAAGAACGAGCATTCTCCTAAATCACTATAAGATAGAGGGTAAAAAGCTTCTCTCTTATTACGAGCCAAAAGAAAGCGTACAAGTGCCTAAGATATTGAAGCTCCTTGAAAGGGAAGATGTGGCTTTGGTAACCGATGCAGGTACACCAAGTATATCCGACCCGGGTTACAAGCTTATAAAGGCGTGTATAGACAAAGGTATACAGGTAGAAGTAATTCCAGGACCGAGCGCAGTTATGACAGCACTCGTGGGTTCTGGATTACCAACGGATAGATTTTTGTTCGTAGGATTTTTACCAAGAAAAGGTCTTAGCGGATTTTTTGAAGATATAAAGAACTACCAGGATACAACCGTAGTAGCCTTTGAGTCACCAAATCGTGTCCTGAAAAGCTTGGAGATCATGAAAGGTATTTTCGGAGGAGATCTGCAGGTATGCGTGGCGAGAGAACTTACCAAAATACACGAGGAGTTTCTAAGAGGGAAACTTTCAGAAGTCTACGAAGACCTTTCCTCAAGAGGGGAAATAAAGGGAGAGATAGTGATCCTCTGGAGGCAGTGATAGATGTATTATGTGTTACCGTCAAGCAAAAGACAGTCCAGGCTGAAAGCCGGTCAGTATATAGGTACTTTTGAAGAGAGATTTGCGCACCTTCACCAAAAAGCTGAAAGATTGATACGATGCTTTGGTGTGTACGGAGAACCTTTGCCACTTTGGAGAAGGTTCAAAAACAGATTTTGGGATAGCCTTGAGTACTGGGTGCTTCCACCTGCAGTTCAAAAACGTATAAACGATAGATCCCTCGTACTTTCGCCTCTTTTTGGTATCGCTTCTGTGGAAAGTCCAATCCCAGAGTATCACTTCGGTTGGGAGGACATATGCGAAGGTGTAAAGGTAAAAGATTACTGGATCCAAGACATAAAGAACCTCACAAGGAAGCTTTTTGAGGGTAAGAAGGTAGTACTCTTTGTAGGTAAGGAAACAGCTTTGCTGGAACTTTCTACAGCCGAGCGGGTGATTACCTTTGAGTATTACAGAGGTGAGAAAAAAGTGAGAAATCCCATGCGCCACAGAGCTTTTACTCTTCGTTACATAGCTGAGATGGATCTGGCGCTTGAAGACTTTTCCAAGATAAACTTCTACGACTATAGCGTAAATGATGTCATACAGAAAGGGAAAAAAATTCTTTTTGTGTTGCGAAGTGAAGGAAGATACATATAATATCACCACATAGGAGGAATGCTATGGATAAATTTGAGAAGTTTATCATAGATGTAGGAGAAAAAGCCCTGAAGTATGAGCCTTTAACAAAAGATGAAGCCCTTTCTATACTTAGATTGCCGGATGAGTATGTGGCTTTTCTGGTATACACAGCGCAGAAGGTGAAAAACGCCTTTTTTGTACCTTCAAAGGTGGAGTTTTGTTCTATCATAAATGCTAAAAGCGGGGCTTGTTCGGAAGATTGTAAGTTCTGCGCTCAGTCCAAGTTTTATAAGACACCTATAAACATATACCCCCTCGTTCCAAAGGAAGAGATACTGGAAGGTGCATACAGAGGTGTGGAGTTTGGAGCAAACAGATATTGCGTGGTATTGAGCGGGAAAAGTGCATCACATGATGAGGTAGAGAGAATTGCGGATGCAGTAAAACAAATAAAGCAGGTAGAGAGATTACCTATAAATGTGTGCGTTTCAGCAGGTACACTTGATGAAGAGGATCTTCTAAAGCTCAAATCTGCTGGTGTAAAGCGCATAAATCATAATCTTGAAACATCGGAGAGGTTTTTCACAAACATAGTCACGACTCACACATGGAGGGAACGGTATGAAACGATAAAGCGTATAAAATCCGTTGGGCTTTCCACGTGCTGTGGTGGTATATTCGGTATGGGTGAAACTGACGAAGATAGGGTAGATCTGGCACTCACCTACAGGAAACTTGAAGTGGACTCTATACCCCTGAACTTTCTCATGCCCATAGAAGGTACACCTCTACAGGAAGCTCCCGGAGTTAATCCCATTGAAGCTCTGAAGATCATAGCAATGTTTAGGCTCACTAATCCTAAAGCTGAACTTAGATTGTGCGGAGGGAGAGAACAAACGCTACGAGACTTTCATGGTATGGCTGTTTTAATGACAAACGCCATGATGGTAGGAGGGTATCTTACCCGTGCGGGAAGGGATATAAAAAAGGACTATCAGCTACTCAAGGACATGAAGGCTGAAAGACTGCACACTATACTTGAATGATAGAGGTAAAAACCGGTGCAGAGAATATGATCATAGACTGGGAAAATCTGATAGCTCTTGAGGAGGGGAGGGGAAAGCCTACCAGCAGGATATACATGTGGAGCGAACCCACCATCAGCATAGGTTATTCTCAAGAACCGAGGGAATTTTCTGTACCGGTTGTGAGAAGACCAACAGGCGGAGGTGCATTACTACACGGATGGGACATATCTTTTTCTTTGGTAGATTATAGGGAAAGGTGGGGAAAGAGCTTTACCGATATATACAGGAATTTCAGCGAAAAGCTTGCTAACGCCCTGAGAGTTTTTGATATCCGCATAGAGATATGCAAACAGAAAGGAGGTTACGGCGATCGCTACTTTTGCTTTTTCTTCCCTACCTTCGGAGAGTTGACAGTCGGAGGGAGAAAGTTCGTAGCGTGCGCTATGAGAACTTTGAGGGAAGCTTTTCTAATACACGGGAGTATCTTTATTAACCTTGATTACGAAAGAGCGAGTGAAATAATACACATACCAAAGGATCATCTCATGGAACGATTGGTGTGCGCAAATGAGATAGGTCTCAGTATGGAAGAGATTTTGCAAGCGCTACTTAAAAGCTTATAATTAATCCTATGAGCAAAGTGAGGTTGCAGGACGTAGCTAAGGAATTAGGTAAAAGTGTAAAGGATATAAGGGATCTTTTAAAAACTTACGGAATAGAAAAATCTAACTTTTCACATCTTGAGGAGGAGGAGCTACAGATCATATACGATAATTTCACCGCAGAAAAGGAGGAGGATAAGGAACAAAAACCGCAAGAGACGAAAAAGGAGGAAATTAGAACCGAAAAGAGGGAAGAAAAACCACACACTGTGGAAAGTCCAAAGAGGTATAGAAAAGATGAGGCAAAACCTGAGTTTCGTAGCAAAAAGGAGGTAAAACCAAAACCTCCACAGAAAACCTCTCCAGCTTTGTCAGTGCCCAAGGAACAGAAAGTGGAGGAAAAACCCAAAAAGGAAACGCCTGTAGAAAAGAAGATTAGTAAAGAGGAACAGCAGCTCCTTAAAAAGCTTGAGCAGCAGATAGAAAAAAAGAAAAAGGAAGAAAATAAAGAGGAAGAACTGAAAATAGTTGAGATACCGCAGATAGTTACAGTGAGGGAACTCTCCGAAATACTTAAAATCCCACCTCACCAGGTGATGGCTGAACTTCTCAAGAGAGGTATCCTCGCCACAATAAACCAGACTATACCTTCCGATGTTGCTCTATCTATAGCTGAAAGTATGGGTTTTCTTGCGGAAATAAAAAAGATGGAAGAGAAAATACAGGAGGAAGAGGAAAGGGAGGAAGAGAGGAATCTCCAACCCAGATCACCTGTAGTGGTAGTTATGGGACACGTTGATCACGGAAAGACAACTCTTCTTGATGCTGTTCGTAAGACAAACGTGGCACAGAGGGAAAAGGGAGGTATAACCCAGCACATAGGCGCATCAGTGGTTGAGCTTTCGGACGGAAGAAAGATAACTTTTTTAGATACACCGGGTCACGAAGCCTTCACATCTTTGAGAGCGAGAGGTGCGCAGGTAACTGATATAGCTGTGCTCGTAGTTGCTGCGGATGACGGAGTTATGCCTCAAACGGTGGAAGCTATAAACCATGCAAGAGCTTTCAACGTACCTATTTTAGTGGCTGTAAACAAAATAGACAAGCCGGGAGCCGATCCTCAAAGGGTGAGGAGGGAACTTTCTGAGCTTGGACTTATACCTGAAGAATGGGGAGGAGACACTATATTCGTGGATGTTTCTGCAAAGACCGGTCAGAATATACAGCAGCTCCTTGAGTACATACTGCTTTTAGCCGAAATGCTTGAACTTAAAGCCGACCCTACCAAGAAGGCAAAGGGTACCATCATAGAATCAAGATTGGACAAACAGAGGGGGGTAGTAGCTACCGTTTTGATACAGGACGGTACCCTCAACGTGGGTGATATATTCGTGGCTGGAACAACTTACGGCAAGGTCAGAGCTATGATAGATGACAAGGGGAAGAGATTAAAGTCTGCAGGTCCATCCACACCTGTAGAGGTACTCGGTTTTGAAGAACTTCCTATGGCGGGGGATACTTTCAAGGTTGTAGATGATGAAAGAACGGCAAGGCAGATAGCCGAAGCGAGAAAACTCCAAAAGGAACATGTGGAAAAGGTATCAAAAGGTTTAGTCTTGGAAGAGGTGTTTAAGAAAATACAGGAGGGGGAAATAACTCAGTTGAGGCTTGTGGTAAAGGCAGATACGGTAGGCTCTTTGGAAGCTATAAAAAAATCTCTATCTGAAATCTCATCCCAAGAAGTAACCGTTAAAATCATACATGGAGACGTTGGTGGTATTACCGAAAACGATGTTATGCTTGCAAAAGCGAGTGGTGCTATAGTTATAGGCTTCAACGTAAGACCCGATGTGAAAGCCAAAGAAACTGCGGAACGGGAAAAGGTGGACGTGAGACTTTACGGCATAATCTACGAATTGGTAGATGACGTAAAGAAAGCACTAAAAGGTATGCTAAAGCCTGTAGAGAGGGAGGTCATTTTAGGATCCGCTGAGGTCAGAGCTGTCTTTAAGATAAAGTCGGTAGGGAATGTAGCCGGTTGTTACGTACTTGAAGGAAAAGTTGTCAGGAATGCCAAAGCGAGACTTATAAGAAACGGTGTGGTCATATATGACGGTAAGATAGAGGGTTTAAAGAGATTCAAAGAGGATGCGCAGGAAGTATCAAAGGGATACGAATGTGGTATAAAGCTGAAAGATTACAACGATATAAAGGTGGGTGACGTAATAGAATGCTACGAGATAAGGTTAGAACAGGCACAGCTTTGATCATAAACGAGATATATCCGAGCGTGCAGGGAGAAGGTTTGCTTATAGGGACCCCTTGTATTCTCGTAAGGTTTCAGGGATGCAATTTGAGATGCCCATGGTGTGATCAGCCTTCAGCCCTGTCTTTCAAAAAACCTAATGCGAATATAGATGATATTTTAGAAGAGATAGCTAAATACCCACAAAGACATGTGGTCCTAACGGGAGGAGAACCCTTCGCTCAACCGTCTCTGCATCTTTTAATTTACGAACTCCTAAGCAGAGGATACTCGGTTCAGATAGAGACAAACGGTACACTGTGGAACGAAAAGCTAAAAGATGTTGCAACTTTGTTACACATAACATGTTCACCCAAAGCCGTAGTAAACTGGTACGTACATCCTTCAATACTTCAAAGCGCAAAGGAGTTGAAGTTTGTTGTTGACGATGAACTCTCCATACATGCATTGAAGAGAAAGGATTTTCTTCCCTTCCTTGAAAGAAAGCTGATAGTACTCCAGCCGGAAAGTAACAAAGTAAAGTTTCTCTTAAAGGCACTGGAGATTCAAGAACACCTCCTTAAAGAGGGCTACACTGTTAGGGTAATACCTCAAACACATAAGCTCATTGGCTTAAGGTAAGCTTATTCTCGGTTGGGAAGAAGTAGTTTACTACTGCTCTGTATATGGCGTAAGCGAATTTGTCCTGAAAGTCCCTGTCGGCCATAAGCGTAGCCTCATCAGGATTCGTTATAAAACCTACTTCTACGAGAACCGACGGTATGCCAGGGGTTTTTAACACAGCAAAGCCAGCTCTTTGTATTCCTCTAAACTCTACTTCCCTACCCAATTCCCTTGCTACGCTTTTGGCTATCTTCTCAGCAAAAGATACACTCTCATAAAGGGTAACATCCATAGCAAGATCAGCAAGCACTCTCTTTGCGCTTATAGGAACATCCGAAGTACCCAAGACAAGCCTGGCGTAGCTATCGTTATCTATTATCTGACGTTTCTTCTTTCTCGCCGCATCCGATGATATAGCAAATACATAAGTACCCCCAGCGTGGTGAGAAATACCTTGAGGAGATGCGTTGGTATGTATGCTTATAAAAAGATCTGCTCTATTTCTGAGCGCTACGTTTGCCCTCTCTTGAAGAGGTATAAATGTATCGTCCTTTCTCGTCATTATAACCCTAAAGCGTCCATCCTGAGCCAGATACTGAGCCAACTTCTTAGCTATAGCGAGATTTATATCCTTCTCCTTTATGCCCATGTATCCTATAGCGCCCGGGTCATGCCCTCCGTGTCCAGCATCAACAACTATGACCCTCCTCTGCGTTATTATAGTGTTCTTCTTGCGTTCGCTTATCACCCTTTCCTTTGTGTTATCGCTGTATTGTATTACCTTAAGCACTGTGGGATCAAGTATGGCTATGAGTGCATCGTCCTCACTGTCAGCTTGGGCTTTATCACTACCCTTACTTTTAAACACATCTATGACGACCCTGAAAGGATCTTCCAGAGAAAAGGCTTTTACGCTGGAAAAATCCTTTTCAAACACTATCCTTGTACCGAAGGGATGTTTACCTATACGGTAGGCTATCCCTTTTGGCATCTTCAAAGAAAAGTCCTCTTGAGAAAGTATATCCACTACTATCCTCTTAGGGTCCTCAAGGAGTAAAACGCGGTAATCTACCCTGCGGTCAAAGTCCAAAACTATTCTCTCCTTATCTTGATAGTCACCGTACCTTACGCTGATCGCCTGACCGAAAGAGATACCCCAAAGCAGACTAAAAATTATTAAAATCTTCCGGTACATGCACCTCCTCCTCTACTTCCTCCTTTTTTGTAGCCCATGGAGGTCTTGGGAACCTAAATATAAGTGGTGTAGGAACATCCGGCTGATACATTATCATAGTGCCTTTTTTAAGCATTATGGCTCTTTGTCTGAAGTTCCCTATCAGAAATTCGTACTCCTTACTTAATACCTCGCTGCTATCCATCCTACCCACTATCTTTACAGCAGAGTTGGCAAGTACCCTTTTTTCTATCTCGCTTGCCGTTTGCTGAGCGCCTATCAGGATCACCCCAAGGCTTCTCCCTCTTTCAGCTATGTCAAGGACTATGTCTTTTATAGGACTCCAACCTTCTTTTGGTGCATACTTGTTAAGCTCATCAAGCACTACAAAAAGTTTCGGATAAGGGTTAGAGCTTTCTTCCTTTTCTTTAAAGATCTTTTTAAGAATGGCACCTACTACAAACATTTTGGCTATACTGTGAAGTCCGCTTATGTCTATTACGGAGAGTTTTTGCTCCTTCCATTTTACTGATGAAGACACGTTTTCCCTTATAAGCCTCCTTATTTTTTCACTAGCCCTATGAAACCTTCTCATGAAAGCATAAGCTGTTTGGAGTTGTGCATCACCAAACCAACCTTTGTACAGCTCAGAACTTTTGTTCTGCTCTTTGTCCTGAATAGCTTCCTCAAGGATTTTTTCCAGGTCTTGCAAACTCTCTATATCCCTACCGTAATCATCTATAAGTCTTCCTTCTGGACTGCGCTTTGCAAGTTCGTAGAGTTTGTTTGCCACCTTATCTATTGCGTAGTTTATGTTGGACATACCTTCTTCGCCTTCAACAAACATAAACTTTATAAGCCCCTCCTGTGCGAACTCCCTTACGCTCCAGTAGAAAGATACTACTTTATCATCAAGTCTTTCACATTCGGGAATGTGAGGGTCACTCTCTTCTGGTGGAACGTAAAAGATCACCTTTTTAAAAGGTTCAGGTTTTAGCCCAAGTCTTTCAAAAGCTTTTCTGTCCTCATCCGAAAAGACCTTATTTTTTTTATCTATCCACAAGAGATCTTTTCCCTTTACGTTGAATATAACACCGTGAACACCCTGCTTTACATCGTCAGCTTTGCTCAGCAACGAATACAAAAGAAAAAGCGCGTAAGATGTTTTTGTAGCTACACCTGACATACCAGATATACTCACGTGAGCGCCCTCTTTACCGTTAAGAAAGTGATAATTCAAATAAATCGGATCTCCACTTCTTGTAAGACCAGCCGGTATTTTAACTTTCATGTGATCGTAATAGAGCGCCTTCTCAAAATGTTTGCCAGTAGCTTTAAAAACGGGATCTCCGGGACTTGGCGGAACGAAGATTTCCGGTTCTACTCTGGTAACGTTCACCTTAGCCGTATAAGCTATATTTACGGGTATGATACCGCGCGTGACAAGATGGGCATCGTAAACTGACTCTGCACCCTCAAGGAATTTCTGCACGTCCTGAACTATTCCATAAAAGAAAACCTTAGTGTCTTTTAATGCTGTCTCCACATACACCACATCATCAAGCTGAAGGAGGTGTTCTTCCTCTATACCTATCCAGAACTCAAGGGGAGATATAGGTTTTGTTCCGAGAACTATGCCTACCTGTTCCATTCGTAAACCTCCCTAAGGATTTCCTTAGCACCTTTTCTAAGAAGCTCCTGCGCGAGCGCCTTTCCTATTTCTTCAGCACGCTTTACCTCTCCGCTCCTCATTCCTTCTATAAATTTAATTCCTTCAAGGTCAGAGACAAAACCTTTTATGAAGATATCTTCCCCTTCTATCCATGCGTAAGCACCTATTGGTACCTGACAGCCACCTTGAAGCTCTTTGAGAAAAGCCCTCTCGCATTCTGCCCTCACTCTGCTCGGAAGGTGGTCAAGCTCACTCACTATTTTTTCTATTTCTCTGTCATCTTCTCTTATCTCAATAGCCAAACAGCCTTGTCCTACCGCCGGTATAAAGTCGTATAGTACCTGTGATACCTTGTCTTCAAATCCCATTCTCTTTATGCCGGCGTAAGCCAAAATTATAGCATCGTAAAGACCATCTTGAAGTTTCCTTATCCTCGTATCCACGTTACCTCTAAGTGTTTCAACCTGAAGATCTCTTCTCCTTCTCTTTATCTGAACTTGTCTCCTTAGGGAAGAAGTGCCTATCTTGGCATTTGTGGGTAGCTCCTCAAAAGTTACATTTCCTACGGATATAAGCACATCAAAAGGATTTTCCCTTTCAGTTACAGCCCCAATCTTCAAACCTTTGGGAAGTGTCATAGGAACATCCTTTAAGGAATGGACAGCCATATCTATCTCCCCACTCAAAAGTGCATCTTCTATCTCCTTAACAAAAAGCCCCTTTCCCCCTATCTTAGCAAGAGGTACATCCAAGATCTTGTCCCCGGAAGTTGTAATAAGAACGAGTTGTACATCATGTCCCATCTGTTGTAACTTCCTTTTTATAAAGTCCGCCTGCCAAAGGGCGAGCTTACTTTTTCGTGTACCTATCTTTAACCTCATAATATCATTTTATGCACTAAATTTTTCTTATGAGCAAGAACAAAGAAATAGCTCAGATATTTGAAAAAATGGCTGACATACTCGAATTTCTCGGAGACAATCCTTACAGAATATCCACGTATAGACGTGTGGCTAATGTTCTTTCTGAGCTAAGTGTGGATGTAGAAGAACTGGTAAAAAGCGGTAAGATATATCACATACCGGGTATAGGAGAGTCAAGTATAGAAAAAATAATAGAGTACCTGAGAACAGGAAAGATATCCAGATACGAAGAGCTAAAGGGAAAAGTGCCTGAAGATCTTCTTGAGCTTATGAACGTTCCGAGCATAGGACCTAAAACATTAAAGCTCGCTTACGAAAAGCTGGGTGTCACAAGTAGGGAAGATTTTATGAGAGCGGTTAGGAGTGGTATGCTGGCAACCTTACCAGGCTTTGGGGAGAAAAAACTCCAGAACATTATGAGGGGAATTGAGCTGTGGGAAAAAAGCAAAGAGCGAATGACCCTCATAGAAGCTTACGAAATAGGTGAGGATTATATCGCTTATATGAGGGAATTGGGAGACTTAATTGAAGGTATAGAGCTTGCGGGTAGTTTGAGAAGAAGGAAGGAGACAGTTGGGGACATAGATATACTTGTATCAGCTCAGAAAGAGAACTGGAGCAAAGTACATCAGCACTTTGTGGAATTCCCTCAGGTCAAGGAAGTGCTTTTGAAGGGAGAAACCAAGTCAAGTGTGATACTAAAAAATGGAAGACAGGTAGATCTGAGAACAGTTGAGGCGCATCAATGGGGTTCAGCCCTTCAGTACTTCACAGGCTCAAAGGAGCATAACATAAGGATAAGAGATATAGCCAAAGCAAAAGGTTTAAAGATAAGCGAGTATGGGGTTTTTAAAGCTGACACAGATGAGTGGTTGGGAGGCAAAAACGAGGAGGAGGTTTATAATCTGATAGGTATGCAGATGCCTCCACCGGAAATAAGGGAGAATGCGGGTGAAGTGGAGCTTTCTCTTGAATGGAAACTTCCCAAGCTTCTTTCACGGGAAGATATAAAGGGGGACTTTCACATACACACAAACTGGAGTGACGGCATAGGCTCTTTGGAAGAGATGGTTGAAACAGCTTATCGTATAGGTCACAGATATGTGGTGATAGGTGATCACTCTCAATCCTCAAGGGTTGCAAAGGGTCTTGATATGCAAAGATACAAACAGCAGTGGAAGGAAATAGATAAGCTCAGAGAAAGGTACGAAGCTCAAGGTTTTTACATACTCAAAGGTTGTGAGGTAGACATACTTCCTGATGGAAGTCTTGATCTTCCGGATCATCTGCTTGCAGAGTTTGATTTTGTCGTTGCCTCCATACATGCGAGGTTTTCACAAAATAACACATACAGGATACTCAAGGCTATGGAAAATCCCTACGTGAACCTCATAGGACATCCTACAGGAAAGTCTTACGGCACCAGAGAGGGCTATCCCTTAGACATGGACAGGATCATAGAAGCTGCAAGAGAGACAGGTACGGCTCTTGAACTAAACACCTTCAGAGCGGATCTTTCACCTGAGAATGTTCGCAAATGTATGGAGCAGGGGGTTTTCATAGCTATAGTTACCGATGCACATGCGCCTTCACACCTTAAGTATATAGATCTCGGAGTAGGTTTGGCAAGGAGAGGCTGGGCTTTGCCTGAACTTGTTTTAAATACGAGAGATGTATGGGATATAAGAGAATTTGTTCTCAAAAAGAGGAAGCTTATGATGGCTACCTGAGGCTTTCTCTTGCCTTTATCATATCTGTTATTACCTGATTGATGGGTGCTTTTATTCCTACTTTAAAAGCAAGCTTAACTATCGCACCGTTGAGGGTATCTATCTCCGTTCTTCCCCTTTTTAGGTCTTCAAGCATGGAGGGATAATGCTCCGCAGTAGGTGGCAAAAGTTTGCTGTAAAAGTGTTCCTTGTATCTTTGAGAAGATGCGTGAAAAGTCTGTATGTTACTAACTGTCAGAACCTCAAAGATCTCATCTATTATTCCATCTATGATCTCTCTGGTGTGGGGATTTTCTGCAAGCTGCCCATAAGTTGCCGAAAACAAAGCACCGAGAGGATTTAGAGCGCAGTTGTATATAATCTTTTCCCAAAGGTACTTGTAAACTTCTCTCTCATACCTCGTGGGAATTCCAGCCTTTCTCAGAGCCTGTGCCAGATCTTTCAAAAAGGCTTCTTCTACACTACCTGAAGGGCTACCGAGTACTACATCATCCGCACATACAGTCACTTTCACACTTCCCAATTCTGAGAGCTTTGCTCCGAATATGACTCTTGAAAGGATCACTCTATCTTTTCCGAAAAGCTCTACAGCTCTTTCGTAATTGCCATAACCGTTCTGTGCTATCAAAATATAAGAGCCTTCCTTTACCAATTTGGAAACGCTCCTTAGAGCGTTTTCAGTATCATAGCTTTTTACGCAGATAATTATAACATTGGGTCTGTAAGGAATGAGAGAGACGTCATCTATCACCCTGACATTCTGCTCAAACTCACCCCATATGCCTTCAACCCTTATACTTTTGAGATCTTTTCCGGG
>JBEULM010000018.1 GCA_041287335.1 Hydrogenobacter sp. | reverse complement strand
CAGAGAGTTTATAAAGGAAAAGAGAAAAGACATAGAAAGTAGGTTAAAAGTTGAAGAAATAAGAGTAGGTGATTGGGTAGAGCTGATGGGTTCAAAAGGAAGGGTGGTTGAAATAAAAGGAGACAAAGCGAGTGTTACCTTTAGCGGTATAAAAGCCTGGGTGAGTTTGAAGGATCTCAGAAGAACCGAGCCTCCAGCAAGAAACGAAGAAGACAGCATGGCGAGTTTTGAAATAAAGAGAGGGTTACCTTCAGAAATAAATCTCACGGGTCTATCTGTAGATGAAGCACTTTACAAATTGGAACTATTTCTGGAGGAAGCTCATAAGCTCGGTGCCAGAAGCGTAAAAGTTATACACGGTTATGGAGTTTTGAAAAAAATCGTGGAGGAATTTTTATCAAGTTCCGAACTCGTCATATTCCACAGGGAGGGTTATCCCAAGGAAGGAGGCGCAGGCGCCTCCGTAGTTTATTTGAGAAAGGATTAACAAGCCGATCCGGGAGAGCCTGAGCAATCCCTGCAAAGGTGTATGGGGTGAACACCAAACATAAACTTCAACATACTTTCTTCAAAGAAGGGTGCCACATCACCACTCTTTATTTTCCACATGAAGTACTTTTCAAAGGCTGACTTAAACCAGTGCATCCAAACAGCTTTTTTGTATTTCACCACGGATCTGGGTGGAATAACAGGTGAAGCAAAAAATCCCATAGCGTCACCACCCATATCAGCTACACATATAGCTGAAAGCTCGGGTGCGTATCTGTCTGTTGAATTCCTTATGTCGTTTATTATGTTATGAGCTACAGCCAGTGCCATCTGTTCTATCATCATGCCAGTTTTTGGTGCACCTGTTGGTATAGGAGTTTGCTCAACAGGAGGTATAGCTGTTACAACTCCAACACCGTATATGTTCTTATAAGTTGGGTTCTGAAAGCATCTGTTTACTATAACCATTTTGTTGGCAGGGTTTGCCACTTTGTCACCCGCTGAAGCTACCACCTCAGGACCCATAAATCTGGGCATGATCATGGAGAGTTTGCAGGAAACTTCGTAAGTCTTACCTTCAAGATCTTCATAAATCACCTTATCCTGCTCTACCTTAGTTATTTTTACGTTGGTAATGTACTTTATGCTCCTTTCCGCCATAGTATCTTCCATAAGCCTCCTTGAAGGACCTACACCACCCAAACCCATGTGACCTACATAAGGTTCTGAAGTTATATAAGTTATAGGCACCTTGTGTCTTATCCCTCTTTTTTTAAGTTCGTGATGAAGCATAAAAGCAAATTCATAGGCTGGACCAAAACAGCTGACACCCGGTATAGCACCCACTACCACATGCCCGGGATCTCTGTAGAACTCTTCAAGCTTCCTATTTAGCTCCATTGCATGCTCTGCAGTACATACGGAGGTAGAATACTGATCTTGTCCTTCTGCGCCAAATACCAGTTTTGGACCTGTAGCTATAACCAAGTAATCGTAAGAGATCTCTTTACCACCTGTGGTTCTTAACTTGCTGGCATCTGGATCTATACTCTCACCATTTTCGTTGATAAACTCTATACCGTGCTTTGAGAGTAGAGGAGCTAAAGGCATGGTAATGTCGTCAAACTTCCTCCAGCCTAAGGCTAAGTGTGGATATGCAGGCGTAAAGCCAAAATACGGTCTTCCAGATACAACTGTGATTTTGAGGTTTTTGTCCAGCTTTCTGAGGTCATAGGCGGTGGCTATTCCGCCCATCCCACCGCCGAGTATCACCACATGCTTGCTCATAGCTTAACCTCCTTAAGAACTTTAATAACACCAGCTTATAATTATATAAGAATTTCCATCACAGATAAAAGGTATTAAAAACTCCTTTTATCCCTTTTGTTGTTTGGTGATATAATTAATCCGTTATGAATATGCTCAGGAGGTAATACCATGGAAGCCTCAAGGAGAGATCTGATTGGTCTTGCCATAGGCGGACTAGGGGTTGTAGGGGTTGCGGGAGTCTTGTATCCCATAATCAAAACCCTGGCTCCCAGCGCCGCATCCTTAGCTGCCGCTAAGGTAGAGGTAGATATATCTCAAATACCAGAAGGAAATGTGAGGGTTGTGTCATGGAAGGGGAAACCTGTTTTTGTAGTACATTTACCTGCCAACTTTCAATGGAATGGCACCGTCAAGGAGGATAAAAACAGAAAGCTCCTAAATGGACATAGTGCTTACGCTTTAATAGCGGTGTGTACGCATCTTGGCTGTATCCCTCTTTGGAAACCTCAGGGTGAGGCAGAATATAACTATCCCGTCTTTCACTGCCCTTGTCACGGGGGCTTTTATTCTCCCTGGGGTGACAACATCGCAGGTCCTCCTCCATTACCTCTTCATATACCACCTCAAAACCTTCAGGGAAACAAACTTATCATAGGCGAGCCTGGATTTATTAAAGAACAAACTTAAGGAGGTTGAGGTATGTTCGGAAAAATAGGAAGATGGATAGATGAAAGGGCGCATATAAGCGAACTTTGGCGTTCACAAATGGTTGATTACAAAGTACCTAAGGGTTTGACCTTCCCTTACGCTTTCGGAGTTATGGCTCTCATAGCTTTTGCTATACAGATCGTATCTGGTATATTCCTAACTATGTATTACCAACCGAACGTTCACGCGGCTTTTGACAGCGCTAACTACACAATAATGAAGGAAATACCCTTTATGTGGCTCTTCAGGCACGTTCACGCAGCTGGAGCTAATTTCTTCTTGGCTCTCGTTTATCTCCATATGTTCACCGGTATATACTACAATGCTTACAAAAAACCTAGGGAGCTTACATGGATAGTGGGATGGTTTATATTCTTTATACTTTTGGCTACCGCCCTTTCTGGTTACCTTTTACCGTGGGGACAACTTTCTTATTGGGGCATGGTGGTTACTACCGAGATACCAACAGCTATTCCCGGTGCTTTAGGCGAGACTATATCCGTATGGATGAAGGGAGGATACGAACTTGGACAGATAACTCTGGGAAGATTCTTTGGTTTACACATTTGGCTTTTGCCTCTCATACTTCTGGGTCTTGTTGGGTTTCACCTGTACCTGGTGAGGGCTGCGGGCATATCAAACCCTGAAGGTGTGGAAATAGATAAGAAGAAGGAAGGTGTACCCTTTCATCCTTACATGACACTTAAAGAGGGAGCTTACGTTATGGGTTATCTTGCGCTCTTTTTCTTCTTTGTCTTTTTTTACATGCACCACTTTTTGCCACCCGATAACTTTGAACCTGCAAACCCTTTCAAAACTCCGCCTCATATAGCACCTGAATGGTATCTTTTGGCTTTTTATACCATATTCAGGTCAATACCTCAGAAGTTTTTGGGCTTTATAGCTTTTAGCGTGACGCTACTGCTTTTGCTCTTACTTCCTTTCCTTGATTTTTCCCCTTATAAAAGTGCGAGGAAAAGACCCTTATTTTTCGTAATGTTTGTACTGCTAGTCTTATCGGCTATGGCTCTAACCATTTTAGGAACTATGCCACCTACTCCTACAAACGCCATGTTGGGACTTACTTTTACTGCGTTGCTTTTTGCCTTCTTCATATCCTTGCCGATAATATCCGTTATAGAGTGGGGCTGGTATAAAGCGAGAGGAGGTGAAAAGAGATGATAAAGGCGGTGTTTTTTACACTTTTGACGCTTGTCTTCTTTTATATCATATGGATAAATAATATCTTTGCACCCCATGAAAAGTACGAGATACCAAATCAGTATGAGAAAATAGTTGAAGATGTGAAGTATGCGAAGGAAGGGAAACAGCTTTTTGAGCAGAACTGCCAAGCGTGTCATTCGGTAAGGTATGACGCTGTTTATCCTGCATCCATACAGGCAAATCCTAACTTAAAAGCCCTACAGGAACATTATGGGAAAGTCCTTCCCGCAGAAGTTTACGAAAGCGCCTTTTACACTGAGCTTTCTCAACTTAAAGAGTCCTTCGGTAAAATACCGCCTGACCTCTCAACCATGTATCTCTCAAGAGGTAAGGAGTATCTTTTTAACTTCATACTTGATCCACAAAAGGTGCTTCCCGGTACTACCATGCCACCTGTTATGATGGGAAGACCAGAAGATACAGCAAAAATAATTTCTTATCTGAGATCTGTGTCAGAGCCTTCCCCCTCCGAACAGGCAAAGAGAACACTTATGGGTGTTTTTACTATAGCTTACCTCTTAATTATGGGCATACTTATATGGATATGGAGGGGAAGGATACTTAAGAAGATGGGTCTGCACTGATACACATCTCTTTTACAGGGCATCCCCCACAGAGGGGGGTGCTTTTACAAAACCTCTTTGCATGCTCATCTATAAGGGCATGAAACTCTTTGTAAATCCCCACATCTTTAGGTAAATGTTTCTCAAAGGTCTCTTTGAGATCTTCATAGCTACCTTTCAATCCGTAAAGTCGTTCCATCAAACGGTGCGTATACTTATCAATGACGAAATTCAGCCTATTTCCGGCATAAAGCAGTATGGCGTCTGCAGTCTCTTTTCCTATTCCTCGCACCTTCAGAAGCTCTTGCCGTTTTACATAACTGACCTTTTCTGTAGGATTTAAGAAAAAAGCCACTTCTTTCAATCTGTGAGACTTTAACCTGTAAAAACCTGCCGGTCTTATAAGTTCTTGAAGGGTTTTTTCATCCACCTTTCGTACAAAGTCAAGAGACAAAATACCCTTCCGTTTCATTCTCTCAAGAGCCTTTTCCACATTTTTCCAGCTTGTATTTTGTACAAGCACGGCAGATATAATTATTTCATCTCTTGGATCCGTATCCATCCGTGAGTGATAAGACGTATCAATGGGCCACCATCTCTGGTACCCATAAAACTCAAGTAGTCTCTCGTAAACTGCTAACAAGAATTCTTTTAAGCTCATTAAACACCCTCTCAGGCTCCTTTATGTACGCCTTTCCGAGATCTACAGCCTCCTTAAGATCTAAGTATTTTTCCCTCATGAGAAGCTGTATAAACTGCGTAATGTTGGTTTTTCTTTTGCAGGAGATTTTACCCCTTTCAAAATCTATTATGTAAACTTCTCCACTTTTATCCACAAGCAAGTTTTTGTCCAACTTATGAAATTCATCCTTTGATATACACATCCTATCAAGGAGATAGGCAAGCTCAAGGGTTTTTAAAAGGATTCTGTTCTTTTCTTCAGGTGTAAGGATGCACTTCTCAAAGGGCACTCCCTCTATAAATTCGTAAAGCACAAAATCCTCTCCATATACGAGGATCTGAGGAAAGTTCTTCATCCCTTTGAGCATCTCAAGTATATGGGCCTCTTTGTTTATTGCCTGCTGTACACTTTTGTTTTTGGCTACCTTTACAGCTACATCCTTACCGAGAAATTCAGCTCTGTATATATAGCTTCTCCATCCTTCACCTATTAGCTTTATGCCTTTAAGTTCAACTTTTAGCTCTTCAAACCTCACCTAAAACCTTATATCCCCACTCTTCTATGGCACTCTTGAAACTTTCAAAAGGTACATCTTTCTGTGTGACCACTTCCACTTCACCTTTTTGTAAATCCACATTAACTTCAGACACACCTTCTAAGGCAAAGAGAGCTTTTTTCACTGTATTAGCACAGTGTTCGCAAGTCATACCGCTTACTTTTAATTTAGTCCTACCCATGAGTTTTAATATAATCTCCAGATCTTTTTTTGTATTCATGTTTACGAAAGATGAAAGGTCGGGATCAAGCTTGAGAATCTCATCCTCCCTTATACAGTGGTAACCAACCCTTTCCAGAAACTCCATTACCTTCTTTTTACCGTTCCTGAGGTAACTCTCAAGCTCCTCATACACCGTATTCTTATACACACCAAAGAGAGGATAGATCTTATCCCTTATACAGTAGATGGTTATGGGTTCTTTGAAGTGATCAATTATATACTTCGCAACAGACGATTTTATGAGTGGCATGTCCACACTAACAATAAGCGCCCTGTCAGTTTTCGTATTTTTTAAGGCTGTATATATACCTACGAGTGCACCTTGCTGTGGGATTAAATCGTATATAAACTCAATATCTCTCAGACTGAAAAGCTTGTTGCTGTCTTTTCCCACTACGGCAAGCCTGTCACACACGGGAGCGAGAGCATCCAACACATACTCTATACATCTTTTTCCTTTTATCTGAAAAAGCACCTTATCCTCGCCAAACCGTCTGCTTTGTCCTCCCGCAAGTATAAAACACTCGTTCATGGAGGATATTATATTTATAAACCCATGAGGGCTGTGATTTTTGAAAGGAGCAAGATAAGGGTTTACGGAAAGCAAGGCAGGGTTTTACCAAAGGGAATGGGTGAAGAACATACAGCTTTTTTGCATAGCCTTTTGAGTAACGACATAAAAGGTATGAAAGATGGTAGCCTATCTTACAACCTATGGCTTAGACAGAACGGTACTCCTATTGAAGATTTTTTCGTATACAAGCTCAACGATCAGTACGTATTGGATACGGAAGCTAAGGGGGAAAGCATCGTTGAGGAGTTCAAAAAGCTAAAGCTTTCCCTAAGGGTTTATTTTGAGGATCTTACTGACAATCTCGGACACATTTTTATCTTCGGGGAAGGATCTTCTCAGTTTATAAAGGAACATTTCAACGCAACTTTAAGTGACGGGGAAGTCATAAAGAGTGATAGGTTTATTTTAGCGAGGAATCACATACGCCTGAGGGAGGAAGGTTATGACATTATCGGGGAGAGGGAAAGGTTAGAAGATTTACTCAAAGATATGGATAGAATTAAAGAAGAAGAGTTTGAAGACTTGAGGATTGAGAGAACAATACCGAGAATACGCAAAGAGCTAAGAGAAGGTTTTTCTCCTTTAGAAGCGGGTGTGCTTTCTTATGCCATAAGCTTAACCAAAGGATGTTATGTGGGACAAGAAGCTATAGCGAGAGTTTATTACAGAGGAAGAACCCCAAGAACCTTAGCTAAGTTTGAAGTAAGAGGAGTAAGGGAAGGAGACAAGATAAAGGAAGAGGGAAAAGATATCGGTGTTATAACTTCCGTAAATTCTAAAGGTGATATCGCCTTGGGCTATATATTAAGAACTAAAGGTGAAATAGGAAAGATCCTCCCCTGTGGTTCAGGGGAGGCAAGGCTCTTAGAAATGGTTTCTTAACCGTAGCTAGTTTCTTCAACTGCAGGCTCTATTCTGAGGAGGGCATCATCAGGAGTTACATTATCTCCCGGCTTTACAAATATCCTTTTCACTATACCGCTTATAGGGGCGTGTATCTCATTTTCCATCTTCATAGCTTCCACAATGGCTACCGTTTGCCCTTCTTTAACGCTATCACCTTCCTTTACCAACACCCTGACTACCCTTCCCGGCATAGGAGCCGTAGCATCACCTGGCTGTGTAGCTTTAGGTATTCCTTTTTCTTCAGCCTGCAGTACAGCCTGTGAAGGACCTGTAGAAGGTATAGCCTCCGTCAGTGGTGTCAGCTGTATTTCTTCAAGCCTTCCGTCCACTTTAATATAGTACTTTCTAGGCTTTCCGGGCTCTGAGTGGGCGCTTACACCCTCAACCCTTACCTTAAACTTCTCTCCATGATAAACTATTTCAAATTCAATAGGTGCAGCACCAGGAACTACTCCTGGCTTTACTTCTGTTGCTTCTATAAGTTCGTCAATGGGTTCAGGATGAAGCTCTCCTTTTTCCCTCGCTACGAAAAAGTCCTTTGCCTGCATGGGGAAGAGGGCGTAAAGAAGCACCTCTTCATCGGTGGGTTCTCTACCAAGCAGTGCTTTTGTTTCCTCATAAGCCTTGTCCCAGTCGTTGGGGTCCGCCAGGTCCGCAGCTCTTATGGAAAAGTCGGGTTCTTTACCCGGACCCAGTATCTTTTCCGCCAGCTCCTTTGATATGGGACCCGGAGGCTTTCCGTATTTGCCCTCCACATAATCCCTGACTTCCTTTGTTATTACCTTATAGCGTTCGCCCGATATGACATTGAGAACCGCCTGCACACCTACTATCTGAGAGGAGGGTGTAAGGAGAGGGGGGTGTCCCAGATCCCTTTCAACGTTGGGTACCTCTTCAAGAGCCTCTTCTATTTTATCCAATGCGTTCGCTTCTATCAGCTGTGCTACCATATTAGATATCATACCTCCGGGTATCTTATGTATAAGTACCTTGGCATTCACACCTGCATACTCAGTTTCGTACTTTTTATACTTTCTTCTTATCTGTTTTACTATTTCAGAAAGTTCATCCAGCTTTTTCATGTCTATACCTGTATCAAAAGGTGTTCCTTCGAGCATAGCTACTACGGACTCTGTAGCAGGGTGTGAGGATCCAAAGGCAAGAGGTGACAGAACCGTATCCAACATATCAACTCCCGCAAGCACAGCCATCATGTGGTTAACTATAGCTGTTCCACTCATATCATGATTGTGTAGCAGCACCGGGAGTTTTCCACCCGTTGCCTCCTTAATACCTTTTATGATAGCGTAAGTTTCAAAGGGCATGATAATACCAGTAGCATCCTTAAAGGAAAGCCAATCCGCACCCATTTCCGCTATCTCAAGGGCGTATTCTATCCATTTTTTGTACGTATGTATAGGGCTTCTCGTATAGCTTATCTCTGCATGCGCCTCGCCTCCGAACTCCTTTATGGCTTTCACCGCGGTTTGGATATTTCTGTTGTCATTAAGAGCATCAAACACTCTGAATACGGTGATACCGTTCTTTACGGCTCTTTCAACAAATTTATAAACCAGTTTGTCAGACTTGGGTCTGTATCCTACGATGTTTTGACCTCTGAAGAGCATCTGCAGCTTTGTGTTGGGCATTACCTCCTTTATACGCCTGAGCCTCTCCCAAGGATCCTCTTTGAGGTATCTCAGGCACACATCGTAAGTAGCACCCCCCCATACCTCAACAGCATAAAAGCCCACCTTATCCATAGCTTCACACAAAGGTAACAGATCCTCCGTTCTCACGCGCGTTGCAAGTTTACACTGTTGCCCATCTCTCGGTGTGAGGTCCGTTATAAGTATTTTCTTCTTGTAGCCGGACCTCTCATACTCCTTTAGCTTCTCCTGAATCTCTTCCATTATCTCCACAGCGTGCATGCCTTACCTCCTTTTAAAAATTCTTTAATCCTTAAGTTTGCCAGCTCAATATATTCTTGGTTTATCTCATAGCCTATATAGAACCTGCTTGTTTTTATGCTTGCCAGGGCGGTTGAACCGCTTCCCATAAAGGGGTCAAGTACCACATCACCTTCAAAGGTGTATAGCTGAATGAGCCTGTAGGGTAGCTCTACTGGAAAGGGTGCGGGATGTCCTACCTTCTTTGCTGATTCTGACTTCATATACCAGACACTTCTTGTATAGGTTAGAAATTCATCCCTTGTAATGGTATCCTTTTTACTTCCGCTTTTCTTTCTCTCATACATTCCCTTTGAAAATATCAGTATATATTCGTGTTCATCCCTTATCACAGGGTTCTTTGCAGAAAGCCATGTGCCCCAGGCAGTAGAGGGTGCCCCGCCTCCTTCTTTTACCCATATAATTTCACCACGCATTAAGAAACCTATCTCTAACATATCCTGTATTATAAAGGCATGAAGAGGTATATAAGGCTTTCTTCCAAGGTTTGCCACGTTAATACATGCACGACCACCCGGCACAAGAACTCTATAGACTTCCCTCCAGACCCTTTTCAAAAAGCTCCTGTAACTATCAAAATCCAAATCATCATCATATTCCTTACCCACATTGTAAGGTGGAGATGTTATCATGAGATGCACGCTGTTGTCAGGTATTTCGGACATATCCTCTGAAGATTTACAAAGTATTTTATTTAAAAGCTCCTTAGGAAACTCTTGCTCCTCTGATATAAGTTCTTCCCTTCTATACCGCTCTGCAAAACTTTCAATAAGCCTTCGTGAGTAGAATTTGCTTGAATCATGCGCAAACCTTCCACCAGCTCCAAAGCTATAAGTTGCAGTGCCTTTTACTCTTCTGCCCATAAATCTATCCACCTCTTGTATGGGTCATAGCCTATGTTAGCAGTTTTCCAGTATATATCTATAACATAGCCCATATTTTTTGCTGTTGCTACCGCTTCCTGTAAAACATCAGAGCTTATCTCTACTCCTCTTGGGTTAGTTTCTTTTTTTGGCTTTTTAAAGTATAATCCTCCATACTTACCAAACAATTCAAGCTGAAGTTTAAGCGGTATATAACAAAACTCTCCGATACCATCCCAGTTTATACGAGAGAAAAGTATATCTGCCTTCGGCTTATATATTTCAACAAACTCATCTACCTTTTTCCAGTCCACAGTCCATACAAGTTTGACACCTGAATATCCCCTTCCTGTCTTTGTTTTTATTGATATGGGATTGCTATGCCCTTCAAGAATTACATCAACTTCATGCGTGATTATATCAGGCTCTTTAACTTTATGCTCACCAAAATAATACTTGAGCATAGCAACTACAACTCTTTCTCTCAAAGTTCCGGCTTCCATACCTACCTTTCCTCCTCTTGACACCTCCAGCTCAGCCAGCTTAAACAGATACGGCAGTTTTTTCCTTATCTTCGCCACCATAGCCTCATCTCTAAACAAACCTGCTAATAAGTCTACCATCTACAGTCCATGATATGCGGCTATCGCCGCGGACAAAAAGGCAACAAAGTCTTCTTTGCCAAGCTTTTCTTCGTACTCAAAGAGGTGGGGATGCGTCTCTAAGTATTTGGTGTTGAACCTTCCAGCTCTGAAATCCGGGTCTTCCATAATCTTTATAAGAAGGGGTATGGTGGTCTTTATGCCCGTTATCTCATAGGTCTCTAAGGCTGCCTTCATTCTATCCACCGCCACCTCCCACTGTGGTGCCCAGACTATCAGCTTGGCTATCATAGAGTCATAGTAAGGTGTTATCTCATACCCCCTTGAAGCGGCGTGCTCCACCCTTATGCCAAAGCCACCGGGCGCGTAATACCTCTCTATAGTGCCTATGCTTGGTGCAAAGTTCTTTTTGGGGTCTTCTGCGTTAATCCTGCACTCTATTGAGTATCCGTTAAACTTTATATCCTCCTGCTTATATCTTAGAGGCTCGCCAGCCGCTATGCGTATCTGCCACTTTACTATGTCTATGCCCGTAATCATTTCAGTGACGGGATGCTCCACCTGAATACGGGTGTTCATCTCAATAAAATAGATATTTCCCTTTTCATCCGCCACAAATTCCATGGTGCCGGCGCTGTAATAGCCTATTTCCTTTGCGGTGTTCACTACAAGCTCTCCATAATAGGCTCTTTTGCCGGGTGTCAGCAGTAGTGAAGGTGCTATCTCCACCAGCTTCTGGTTTCTCCTCTGAATGGAACAGTCCCTCTCTCCAAGGTGTATCACATTGCCATACTTGTCTCCAAGCACCTGAAACTCTATGTGGTGGGGGTTTTCTATGTATTTTTCCAGCAAAAGGTCCCCCCTGCCAAAGGCTTTCTGAGCCTCGTTGTAGGCAAGCTCGTAGTTTTTGAGAAGCTCCTCCTCGTTCCTGCATATCCTTATACCCCTACCACCGCCTCCTGCAGAAGCCTTGAGAAGAACAGGATAGCCTATCTCTCTTGCTATCCGCTTTGCCTCCATCTCGTCCTTGAGAATGCCATCGCTTCCGGGCACGGTGGGAAGACCAGTCTTCTTGGCAATCTCTTTTGACCTCGCCTTATCACCCATAAGCTCTATCACCTTCCAGTGAGGACCGATAAAGTTTATACCCTTTTCTTCGCAGAGCCTCGCAAAATGCTCGTTCTCCGCCAAAAAGCCATAGCCCGGATGTATGGCATCCGCACCCACCTCAAGAGCTAAATCTACTATACGCTCCGCATTGAGGTAAGTGTCAAGGGGATTTACACCTATCATATAGGCTTCGTCTGCCATCTTCACATGGCGTGCGGTGGATTCTATCTCGTTGTATATGGCAACTGTCTTTATGCCCAGCTCCTTACATGCCCTTATTATCCTGCAGGCTATTTCACCCCTGTTGGCAATTAGCACCTTTTTAAACATGCATAGCCTCCTTACAGAAGCTCAATCTTATACTCTATGGGTGCTACTTTGTTTATCATGTATGCTATAGAACATGTACCGGGGTCATATATGGTTTTGTCCAAAGCCTTCTTCACATCCTCTTTGGAAACTTCACCCTTGACCTTTACAAATAGGTATATTTTGGTAAAGACCTTTGGGTAGCCTTCTGTGACCCTTTCTGCGTCTGTTTCAATCTCTATGTGTTCTGTATGCTTTCCTTCCTTATGGAGGGCTTCATAGATGTGTATGCCTACGCAACCCGCTATGGAGTGAAATAAAAGCTCTGGGGGTCTTATGCCTCTACCTTTACCACCTACGTATCCCGCCGCATCAATGGGTACTTCCCGTCCTGATTCACCTGCGCCTATAAAGTGAAAGTCTTCTCTTTGAATTACCTTCACCTTCATAAAAACCTCCTTACCTTAGTGGATCATTTATTATATTCCCATTTACAAAAAGTGCTAACGAAAATCATGGATTTTTAAATCTATCTGAAGAAAAGGCTTTTATATAGGGACTTTCTTTTGAGTAAACTAAGTAATCTTTTGCAAGTTTTGCGGTAAGTGGTGCGTGAAGAATGCCGTTCCTGTGATGGCCGGTAAGAAGCATATAATTTTCCCCTATATTAAAGATGGGCAGATCATCCGGCGATGCTGGTCTAAAGCCTACTAATGCAGAAAAGAAACGCGCTCCTTTCATTGCAGGGATAAGGCGTATCGCATTTTCCGATAAGGACCTTAACCCTTCGAGGGTTATATCGGTATTAAAGCTCTGTACCTCCGATGTAGCTCCTAAGTATATGTACTTACTCCTGGGAATGATATAGCATATGGAGGAATAATGTACTTTACGGTGTAAACCATCTTTTACCTTTAGAGCCTGCCCTTTTACTGGAAATACTGGAACATCAAAGAGTGTTCTCGTCCAAGCTCCAATACAGAAAAGGTAAAAATCCGCTTCGTACCTGCCTTTTAAACCCTCTAAACCTATCACTTTTTTGTCCTTTGTATCTACTTTGACTATATGATCGATTGCAATTTCAATTCCCAATCTGCTGACAGCGAAAAGAAGGGCATCCATGAGCATTTCAGCATCCACCCATCCCTCCTCTGGATAATGTACCACGGTCTGCACTTTTCTCGAAAGATACGGTAAGCGATCCAGCATCTCAACGCGAAAACCCATTTTTGCGTAAGCTTCAGCCTTTTCAAGTAGCTTTTCTTCACCTTTCAAAATCACCCTATTTATACCATCCATCCAGAGATCTACCTTCTGACCCGACACATCTTTGACTAAATCCACGAAGGACGGGTACTCTCTAAGACTTTCGTAAGAGAATTCAAAAAGCACGCCTTGTAGCCCCTCAGAGAAGGGAGCCAGCATACCACCAGCCACCCAGGAGGTAGCCTCCTCAGGATTTCTGGTTATAACCCTTACACTATAGCCCTCCAAAGCCAGCAAAAAGGCACAGCTAAGACCTATTACACCGCTTCCTACTACAATGATTTTTGTCATGGTATATAATAAGTTATATGGGAGAGTTAAAAAGAAAACTTGATGTAGATTACATTTACTTTGCAGAGGTAGAGATGTTGTTGAGCTATGGCGTGGGTTATCCTGATCTCATAATAAAGTTGAGGGAGAAGATACACCAGGAAGGTCTTGAAGAAAGCGTTTACGTAAAAAAGACGGATAGAAAGCTCTTTCAGAATGTACACAGATTCGTAGAACTTCTTGATAGATCCGATGAGCCAATGTATGATGATGAAGCACAACCTCCACAGAAGTGGTGGTGGCATCTTCGCAGCATAGCAAGGGGTAAACATCCCAGCTTGACACTTCCATCTTACTTAAGGGATATCTACAGGAAAAGGCGCAAATATTGGAAACAGAGAGGCAAAGAAAATCTTTACGTAAAAAACGGCGGGTATTTTTATTTAAACTATTCCTATGGAAGAACTTGGGACTTGGCGCAAAGAGATAGATCGTATAGATGAAGAGATTCTAAGATTACTGAACGAAAGACTCGGTATAGCTCAAAAGATAGGTGAACTGAAAAAGGCTTCTGGTCTTGAAATCCACGTTCCCGAAAGGGAGAGGGAGATCTTTGAGAGACTTATGAAACTAAACAAGGAACTTTACGGTGGGAAGTTTCCGGAAGAGGCACTATTTCATATATACAGAGAGATCATCTCAGCTTGTCTGGCGGTGGAAAAACCACTCAGAGTTGCCTACCTTGGACCCAAAGCTACCTTCACACATCAGGCTGCACTTGAGTATTTTGGCTTTTCTGTACACTACCTTCCTGTAAGTACCATAAGGGACGTCTTTAACGAGGTGGATCTGTGTAGGGCTGATTACGGAGTTGTACCTGTGGAAAATACCATAGAGGGGGTTGTCAATTACACCCTTGACATGTTTTTGGAGTACGATCTTAAGATAGTTGGTGAAGTGGTCATTCCCATAAGACTTCATCTCCTCTCCAATCTTCCAAGTTTAGAAAGCGTAAAGAGAATATATTCGCATAGGCACGCTTTGGCTCAGTGTAGAACTTGGATAGACAAAAATCTTCCAAAAGTTCAGATCGTTGAAACTGAAAGTACTGCAAGGGCATGCGAGATAGTTCTTGAACTTGAAGATTCTGCAGCTATTGCCAGTGAAGTAGCATCTTACACCTATCACCTGAATATACTTGCGGAAAATATACAAGAAAGTCCCAACAACTTTACGAGATTTCTCATAGTAGGAAACAGGAACATGAGAAGAACAGGGAAGGACAAAACAAGCCTCATCCTGGCTGTCAGAAACCAACCGGGTGACCTTTACAAAACGCTTGAGAGTTTTTACCTTTACGGGGTTAACTTAACAAAGATAGAGTCAAGACCTTCCAAAAAAAAGGCGTGGGATTACGTATTCTTCGTGGATCTGGATGGGCATATGGAAGATGAAAACGTAAAGATGGCTCTTGACAAACTTACAAAGGAGAATCGCATTATAAAAATACTCGGCTCTTACCCTAAAGCTTTATTTGAAGAGGGCTAAAGTTGTGAGTAGCTTCCTTTTATGTATTTCACCGGTTGCGGGCTTTATAAAGTTCTCACCAATTTTTAGTCCCACCGGATAGCCTTCACGAATGAGTTTCACAACTAGATAAGATAGCTTAGAAATTTTCTCTTCCGTATTACCATCAACCAATTCAAGGGAAAGCACTACAGGGCTTTTCTCCTGCGAATACGTATCCTTTACGTAAAGACTGCCTGTTTTGGCAGAAGCTTTCCAATGGATCAACTTTACGGGTTCACCTTTGTATTCCCTTATGGAATGAACCTCGTCATAACCCTTCGTAAGACTAAAAAGACTTTCTCCACTCCTCTTTGTATCCCTATGATCATAAACTTTCAGTTCTGCAGGGGAAAGTGCAGGAAATACAACAAGGTTAAGTGGAACATCTTCTACATAATATCTTTCAAATAATCCTACTGGAAAGGTCGTTGCTACAGTAAGCCGTACGCTCTCGTAGAAACCTCTACTCTCAAAATAAAGATCCACAGTTGTTTCTGCCCTTTTAAATATAACAGGAAGCGTCTCCCTTTTGAGTTTTGAAGGGAAAGATATGAGAAAGGAAGGGAAGATCTTTCCATTTTCGACAATTAATCTAAAAGTTTCGTATCTGCCTGCGTAAACCTCCGCAGGTGGTATAAGCTTCAGGGTTAGACCTCTCAAATTGTAAAGGGAAAGTAAGCCTGATGTCAGCATAAAGGATAGCATGGAGGATACTATAAGGTAGAGTAAGTTGTTTGAGGTGTTAACTGCTGCGACTCCAAAGAACACCGTTATACCTATAAACACTATCCCTATACGATTAACTTTTACCCTGTATTTTTTCTTCATTCTTGTCTAAAAATTTCAGCATCTCAAAAGGTATGGGAATGAGTAGAGTATTGCCAGGCTTAGTACTTACCGTCTGTATAGTTTCTAAGTATCTCAATTGAAGTGCGAGAGGTTCGGAAGAGAGGATTTTGGCAGCATCCGCCAATCTTTGTGCTGCCTGATACTCAGCTTCAGCGGTTATGATCTTTGCCCTCCTTTCTCTTTCTGCTTCAGCCTGCCTCGCCATAGCACGCCTCAGTTCTTCGGGAAGATCTATCTTTTTGAGTTCAACGGATACCACCTTTACACCCCATGGATCCGTTTGTCTGTCAATGATCTCCTGAAGGGTTATATTAAGCTTTTCCCTTTCAGCAAGTAACTCGTCCAGTTCCACAGAACCGCAAACGCTTCTTAATGTAGTCTGTGCTATCTGAGATGTTGCATAATAGTAATTTTCCACTTCAACCACCGCTTTTACGGGATCCACTACTCTGAAGTATACCACCGCATCCACACTTACCGATACGTTGTCTCTGGTTATGATATCCTGTGTGGGAACATCAAGAGTCACAGTCCGTAGATCCATCTTAACCATCCTATCTATTACAGGTATGAGTATGAAAAGCCCTGGACCCTTTGCTCCTATGACTCTCCCAAGTCGGAAGATAACCGCTCTTTGGTATTCAGGCACTATCTTAATACTAACCGCAAGAAAAAGTACAACTGCCACGAGGATCACCACAAAAGGTGATAGACCCATAATAAAACCTCCCAAGATTTTTATAAGCTCGCTGCCAAAAATGAAAGCAAAAACTACAGCAAAGAACAGTATAAAGGGTAAAACTTCAAGCGCTCCCCTCATCATCATAAATTTATATCTTTTTCCAAGTAAATCTTTCTAATAGGGAAGGGAATGTCTATTCCCTCTTTTTCGTATTCCCTCTTTATCCTCTTTATAAACTCGTGCCTAACCAAAAACTGAGCGTCAGGATCAAGTACTCTGAGAATAACACTGAAGTTTATGCTAAAGTCTCCAAAATTGCTGTATCTTATGAAAGGTTCAAAGTTTGGATCGGCTCCTTGCACACTTTTTTGTACCTCCTTTGCTATGCGAACGGTTACTTCTTCAACCTTCTCAAGATCCGAAGAGTAACTTACACCCATAGGAATGACCAAAGCCATGGATGGATCGGGCTTCCTATGATTTATTATTATGGAACTGACAAGCCTTGAATTGGGTACTATAATGAGGTTATTATCCCTCCTCTTTATAACCGTATTCATCCAAGTTATATCTTGAACAAAACCCTCCTCACCGTTTTCAAGTTTTATAAAGTCACCTACCTCTACCTGTCTTGAAGCTATTAGGTTCAAACCTGAAAAGAAATTAGACAGAGTTCCTTGTAGGGCTAAAGACACCGCTAAAGCACCAACCCCTAAGGTAGTTATAAAGTGTGTAACAGGTATTCCAAAGGAACTGAGAAGAGTAATTATACCTAAGGCAAGTATTGTAGCTTTTATCAGAGCAAATATGAGAGCGGTTGGAGGTAGCGATATATTGGCTTTCCTTACATAAAACCTGATAATTTCTATAACTGCATCGGCAATGACAAAAGTTACCGAGAGTATTATTACACCTTCTATAAATTTTTCTACAGCTACAATGTACTTTTTGTGTTTTTGAAGATATTCAGAAAAGTAGAGGGTCAAATAGAGAGACAAAGCGAATACCCATAGTATAGATGGTATTCTTAACGTCTTGTAGATCACTTGGAAAAAATTTAGCTTACTTAGAGACCTTTTCATCAAGGAGAAGATCGCAAATCTCAAACTAAAAAATACAAAAAAGAATAATAAAAATAAAAAAGTCGGAGCAAAAAAGCTTATAACATCCTCCTTCGTAATCATCTTTCTGCATGCTACTTATGTAGCCACTATCTCTCCATAGGCATGGCTAAAGCTGGCACCAGAATAGTATATCTTTATGTTGTCTTCCCTGTCAATTAGTGGCTCATTCGCTGTTGTTATCATGCCACAGTCCCACTCACCTTCTTTTCCTATATAAGTATGTCAAGGTCTGACTGTTGGTCAAAATCGCCCCTCGCATAAGAACCATAGAGGTACACCTTCAGGTCTTTTCCTGTTATACTTCTCAATTCCTACTCAAATTGCCTTACCACCTTTTTTTGCATTCACCAAGCATCACATCCTCCTAAAGACAGGCTCTAAGAGTCTCCCTTCAATAAGCTCTTCTACCATGTCATACTCAAGAGCATACTTTATTATGTCAAGCACTCGGTCATATACTTCTAAGGTTTTTTCTATTATCTGATCTGTGTGGGGCAGAGCCATGTTATGAGAACCTGTAAAAAGAACTCCTCTTTTTGCACACTCCTGCTGAAAGAGGGTCTTTAGCTTTAGAGCCTTATCGCCGTAAAAATCCAGCAAGAACCTTACAGGATAACCCTTTACAAAAACAAGGTCTTCAAGCTCCTTTTCTTCAATGAGTTTTTGTATGCCTTCCTTTAGCTTTCTTCCCTGTTCCCAGATGTAGGGTATTACACTGTGGTCTTTTATGTATTCTACGGTGGCTATGGCACTGACTATGCTGGCTGTCTCTCCACCGAAGGTAAAGGAAAAGAAGACCTCTTCAAAAAGGTCCATAAGCTCAGCCCTGCCCACCACAGCAGATACAGGCATGCCGTTTGCCATGGCTTTTCCAAAGCATGCAAGGTCAGGTTCTACACCAAAAAACTCCTGAGCACCACCAAGAGAAAAACGAAAACCCGTAACTACTTCATCAAAGATAAGTAAAGCACCATGTTTGTGCGTGAGTTCCTTTACCTTTTGTAAAAAACCTTCTTTTGGCTCTTCTACACCTACTGGTTCCATTATCACGCATGCAATCTGGTCAGGATATTCTTCAAAGAGTCTTTCAAGGCTTTCTATGTTGTTGTATTCAAAGGTAAGAGTAAGTTTTTGCACAGCCTCTGGGACTCCTTTGTTTCTCGTGGTAGTGCCTATATACCAGTCCTGCCAGCCATGATAACCACAGCAGGCTATCAAGTCCCTACCCGTATATGCCCTTGCAAGTCTAACCGCTGCAGAAGTCACATCTGAGCCATTTTTCCCAAACCTTACCTTTTCAGCACACGGCACAAGTTCTATAAGGAGTTCCGCCAGCTGAGTTTCTAAATAGCTTGGCAATGTAAAGACGGTGCCTCTTTCAAGCTCCTTTTTAACTTTTTCAAGCACAGGCTCAAAGGCATAGCCCAGAAGACATGCACCCAAACCCATTGTGTAGTCTATATAGCGGTTGTCGTCAAGGTCTGTAAGCTCACATCCTTTTCCTTCCTTTACAAAAAGAGGGCTTGCGCCCACAGAAAACTGAAGATAGGACTTGCTGAAGGTTTGTGAGCAGTTGGGTATAAGCCTTTTTGTTTTTTCAAAGTGTTTTAAAGACTCTTCAAGCTTTAGAGGTTTTCCTTTGAGGCTTTTTATGAATTCTCTGTCTTCCTTTAAAGACTTTAGATAGCCTTCATTAACCACTATATGCTCTTTCCTTTCTAAAAGTTCTGGTCTTTCCTTTATTAGGGCTACCACTTCTTGGTAGCTAAAATCTTCTTTGTAGTTTAATGCCTCTATAATCCTTTCAATGACTCTGGCATCCTCTGGATAGTCAAGGCTCAAGTGTATGTAAGAAAGGTCTTCTTCAAAGGGTTTAAAAAAAACTTTTTTTGTCCTTTTTGACTTCCTTATGTAGGGGCTAACATGTTCCCTCTCTGAAGGCAGTTTTGCCCTCTTGTCTGCCAGCAGTATAGCATCACCGCTAATTACCTCCACGTCAAAGCCGTCTATGATGCCCACAAGACTAAGGTAGTCTGCCTTCTCTTCCATAAACTTATCAAATGCCATCTCTATAAGCCTTGGGTCTATAAGTGGGCAGTCTCCTGTAATCCTGATAACTGTGGAAAGTTCATAAAACCTTACCGCTTGTGCGTACCTGCTTAACACATCTGATGGGTCTCCTTTTAACACTTCCCAGCCAAAGTCGCGAGCTATCTGGCAGAAGGAGTTATCTTCTTCAAGGTATGTGGTGGCAAGCACCTTAAGGTCTGCCTCTACCTTGCCAGCCCTTGATAATACCCATTCTATGGCTCTTTTGCCTGCTATCTGAGTGAGCATCTTTTTAGGAAACCTTGTAGAGCCGTTTCTTGCCTGAACTATAAGCCCTGCTCTCATAGCACTTTATCCTGCCTTAGGTATATTTCTTGCTTTCTCAGAAGGCTCACACAGAAGAGATTTTTAAGGTTTATATCTCTAAATTCTTTTGTGTCGTGGTTGTAGCAAAGGGTGGCAAGCTCCACATACAAGCCCGAGGACAAGAAAAGCTCCTTATAGGCTTGCTTGTAAGTATATAGCTCTTCCTGTGTGTGATGGTAGGGGTTTTTTATAAAGATGGGCATCTGAAAATCTCCTATCACAAGATAACCCTCTTCTTTTAAAGCCCTGTCTATGCGGGCTATAGCATGAAGAAGGTTTTTCCTGTCTATCCAGTGCAATACGCTGTTTACTATAACCACATTGAAGCTGTTTTCAAAGTCCATTTCTTCTAAGGCTATGTTGTAGAACTCTATAAAGGGGAAAACTTTCTTTCCTTCTTCTACCGCCTTTTTTGATGGCTCCACCGCTACTACTTTGCATTTGTACTTTTCATAAATCCTTGCAAGTCTCCAACCATTTGATGCACCCACTTCAAGCACACTACTTTCCGCTTTTAATACTCCATAATTTTCCAAAAGCCATATGACTATATCATCTTTGGGCTTCAGGCTTTCTTTGTTCCTCTCATACCATCGGTCCGCTTCGTAGTTTTTGAAAACTTCCAACTGCTTCATTTCTACCTCCAGTTATATGGCAGGATTATATTCTCATCTTCCACTTCAAAGCCTTCAAGAACTTCTGAAAAGCTTATATTGCTTCTAATGCACTCTAAATTCTCCTCAAGTTGCCTAAGGTTATCCACACCTAATATGATACCTTCTATGTCAGAATATTGCCACACGAAAATAAGGCAAAGACAGGAAAGAGGAAGGTTCAAAAGCTCTGCCTTTTTCTTCAAAGAAAGCACTTTGTCCCTTATGGGAGCAAAAAAGCCCGTAAGTCTTTCCTCTGGCAGGAAGAAGAGACCTTGAAGGAAAACAGACCTTGCTAAAAGCTTTAACTTTAGCTCTTTTAACTCTTTCAGCCTTCTGATAAATCTTCTATCAAAGACGTTCGCTGGAAACTCCACCACAAAGGGTTTTTTTATAACATGGAAAAAATCAAAAACTTCTTCTACATGATAGACAGAAACACCGTATTCTTCTATAAGACCCTCCTCTTTTAACCTTTCAAGGCTCTCGCTCATTAATTCCCTTTTGTCATCAAAAGTTTTAAAGGAATGCAAAAGTAAAACCTTTATCTTTTCAACTTGTAGCTTCTTTTTACTTTCTAACACTTTCTCTTTTATGTCCTTATAGTTTCCGTAGTTTTCATGGGGTAGTTTTGTGATTATGTTAAATATTCTTCCTTTTTGACGCATATAGTTGCCTATAACCTCTTCGGACCCGCCATAAGCTTGAGCGGTGTCTATCCATCTTATGCCTTCCTGCCATGCTCTATCAAGTATTTGAAAGACCTCCTCATTAGAAAGTCTCCTGCCGCAGGATATACCGTAATCCATGCCAAAATTGGCACTACCTAAGATAAGCCTTTCAAACACTTAAAAACTCCTCCAGCTTTTCTACTACATAAATAAATTCTTCCTCCTTCAGACCCGGGTATATGGGCAGGCTTAAAACCCTCTCGTAAAAGTCTTCAGCTATGGGGCAAAGACCCTTTTTATAACCGAGCTTTTGCAAAAAGGGATGCCAGTAGACGGGTATGTAATGTACCTGCACGCCTATACCCGCCTTGCGAAGGTATCTAAAAAGCTCCCTCCTTTTTTCCTTTTCCTTGAGCCTTACAGGATATAGATGGTAAGAATGGTAAGCATAAGACCTTTCTACAGGAAGCTCAAGCCTTGTGTTTTTGCCTAAGACTTCGTAATACTTACTGGCTATTTGCCTTCTTTTATGCACAAACTCGTCTAACTTTCTAAGCTGAGATAAGCCTAAGGCACACTGAAAGTCAGTTATTCTAAAGTTGAAGGAAGGAAACTCCACGTAGTATTCCCAGTCCTCTCCCCTCCTTATGCCATGATTTCTGCACCTTAAAAGCCTTTCATAAAGCTCTCTGTCCTTTACCAACACCGCACCGCCCTCACCTGTAGTTATATGCTTTACAGGGTGGAAGCTAAAGACCACCGCATGAGAGAACTTGCAAGAGCCTGTTTTGAAGCCTTTATAGGCGGAGCCAAGGGCATGACAGGCATCTTCTACCACATAAAGACCATACTTTTGAGCTATTTGCCATACCCTTTCCATATCCACAGGATGCCCAGCATAATGCACTGGCACGACTAGTTTTGTTCTCTCTGTTATCAGGCTTTCAAGAAGTTCTGTCTTCATGTTGCCCGTGTCCGGCTCTATGTCGCAAAAAACGGGCCTGGCACCTAGGAGAACTCCCGCGGATACGGTAGCGGTAAAGGTAATGGGTGTGGTTATAAACTCATCACCCTCGGAAAGTCCTAAGGCTCTGTATATGCAGTATAGGGCTGAAGTGCCTGAGTTGAAGACAACCGCATAGGGGCTTTGGCAATACTCCGTTAGAGCTTTTTCAAACTCTTCTACCTTTGGTCCCTGGGTGATAAAGTCAGACATAAGGACTTCTACCACAGCCTTTATGTCTTCTTCATCTATAAGCTGTCTGCCGTAGGGTATCATGTTTCAACGTCCTTCAGAGCTTTATTAAGAAAAGCTCTCAGCTCCTCACCCTCCAGCCACCAGTCGTTTTGGTCGCTCCTGTAGAAAAAGCCCTCTGGCATTTTTGGAAAAGCCTTCCACTTTTCTAAAGCCTTTGCCTCAAAGCTAAACTGCGGAAGCAATACAAAATAATGCCTTCCCTCACCCTCTACAAGCCTTACATCCCTTGCCTCATCTTCAGCTATAAGGCTCTCGTGAAGCTTCTCGCCCGGTCTTATGCCTATGAACTTAAAGCTGCAGTCAGGACACAAAGCCCTTGCCAGCTCCACAATACGCACGCTCGGAATCTTTGGCACAAAAACCTCTCCACCCTCCGATTCCTCAAGGGCAAAAAGAACGAGCCTTACACCCTCTTCAAGGCTTATCCAGAACCTTGTCATACGCTCATCGGTAATGGGTAGCTCCTTACAGCCCTCTGAAAGGAGCTTTAAAAATAAAGGTATGACGCTTCCCCTGCTTCCCACCACATTGCCATACCGCACTATGCTAAAAGAGGTCTCCTTTGCCCCCGCATAGGCATTGCCTGCAATGAAGAGCTTCTCCATGGTTAGCTTGGTGGCACCGTACAGGTTTACGGGGCTTACCGCCTTGTCGGTGGATAGGGCAACCACCTTCTTCACACCCTTTTCTATGGCTACTTCTATGATG
>JBEULM010000017.1 GCA_041287335.1 Hydrogenobacter sp. | reverse complement strand
AGTATTTACAAAGAGCCTACACCTCCCGGCAAGTGGTGGGAAGGTAGAGATATGACCACTTTCAGGGAAAACAGATACAGATTGAAGTTTGATCTGAGTTTAGGTAGTTTTAAAGCGGGGGTGGATACCTTATCTGATCCTTACTTTCTTCAAGATGTTTATCTGCATACAAAAGACAGGACTGTACCTTATCTGACATCCTACATCTCTTATGTAAAAGAAAGTGACAAGTTTCTATTTACAGTTAATGCGAGGGAATTTTACGATACAACATCACCCAATAACAAACAAACTCTTCAAAGACTACCGGAGATAGGTCTCTATTACAAAGATACCCAAATTTTCAAGAACCTGTACTTCAACGCTACCTTAGGTTACACAAATTTTTACAGAGATACAGGACCAAGAGCCGGTAGAATGATCCTTTTTCCAGAATTTGCTCTGCCTGTAAATCTTCTCGGTAGAACCTTTTACTCTACTCTTACCTTTGAAAACGGTCTTTACCTGAATTCCAACTCCACTGGTATGGATAAAAGCTTTTCTACATTTCACTTTGTTGAGCGACTCCCTCTATTTTTTGACAAAAGGTGGGGGAAGCTTGATCTTAAGAACGTGTTTGAAGTATTTTACAGTTATAGACCAAAGAGTTACAACAACCCGAGGTTTGATAACTTTGACAGTATAGACAAAGAGAACCAAGTGAAGTTTTCTTTCAGAAACTATACCTTTTACAGCGGAAGACTCTTACTCAGCTGGTATCTGGAGGGGGGATATAGTTTCTTGGGAAGCTTTACCTACGCACCTTATCAGTATATCCTGTCCCTTCCCTTTAGTGGGCAACCCAACCTCGCATTTACAAAAAATGTTGTGAATAAAAATTTAATGCCTTTGAGAAGCATAGTATCCTTTTCTCCTTTACCCTTTATGAGCATAAACAGTGACATATTGTACGATCCAAACAATTCCAGATTTCTCAATAACACGAGCTATATGAACCTAAATTTTAAAAACTCAAATCTTACCTTAGGTTACGTGCAATCAAAGGATTTTTTAGGCAATAGATTGACAGATCAGACCCTTATATCTGCTAACTCCCTTTATAAGCACATGAATGTGAATCTGGGGCTTATACACGATAACAGGATAAACAAGGACCTTTTGAGACAGGTAAGGTTAGATTACACGGGTGCATGCTGGAGCCTGGGGCTTTTATTGAGGGACACATACGACGGCAACAGGAAAAAATACATAAAGGAGGTTTTCTTAGCCTTTAATGTGTTTGATCTGCAAAGATTCATACTGCCTCTAAAGAGATGAGTTTTTTCTTTATCCTTCTTGTTTGTTCCTCAACATCCTCATATGAGAATATGCCAGAGCCTATAACAAAAACATCGGCACCTGCTCTCACCAGATCCGACACGTTATCCTCCTTTATACCACCATCAATTTCTATAAGTATGTTCGGATTTATGCTATTTACCATCTGTCTGAGCTTTCTCAATCTGTCTAAGGATCTTTCAATAAATTTCTGTCCTCCAAAGCCTGGATTTACGGACATTAAAAGGACAAAGTCCGCATAATACAGCGCCTCCTCTATTACATACAAAGATGTACCTGGATTTATCACCACGCCAGCTTTTGCCCCGAGACCCTTTATAAGCTGTAGCGTTCGGTGTATGTGGGGGTTGTTCTCAATATGGACGCTGATCCAGTCAGCTCCTGCTTTTACAAACTCGGGAATGTATTTATCCGCATTTTCTATCATGAGGTGGGCGTCAAGAGGTAAGTGACAGTGTCTTTTTATGCTCTCTAAAAGCACGGGACCGAAGGTTATGTTGGGAACGAAGTGTCCGTCCATAACATCAAAATGTATAATATCAGCACCTCCTCTAACTATGGCTTCCACTTGCTCACCCAATCTCCAAAAATCGGCAGAAAGTATGGAAGGGGCTAACAGCTTCATAAAGCGGTATTTTATATCATTTTTAAAGCTCTATGTTTACGAGCATACCAAAAGGAACAGCCAGACCACTTAAAAAAAGTGTACCAGGTCTTAACGACGGTAGTACCCTTAAAAGTTCCATATCTGATTCACCAAAAAACACGGAGACCGCATCCAGGTCGTTTTTTGTTATAAGCCTGAATACAGCCTGAGTGTTTAACTGAGACAGTACATACTTGCTTATGTTGGCAGGTCTTTGTGTTACAGCTATAAGACCTACTCCGAACTTTCTGCCTTCCAGGGCTATTCTCTTGGTCATAGTGTATGAGAGGTTTTCTCTACCGAAAGGGATTTCCAAAGCTCCTCTCTCCGGCGCAAAGTTGTGAGCCTCTTCGAGGACTATAATTCTCCTTTTACCGTCAAGCCTTGAAAGTATAAAGATCTCTTTCATAAGCAGTCCCACAAGATTTATCCTCGCGTCAAGGTTTAGCACTTCTTTAAGATCGTATATGACTATATCTTTATTAGAGCTTAAGCCATCGCGAAGCATAAAATAAACATCCCTCTGATTCTTCACAGAATCCTCTCCGAAATCACGTTTCAGCACTGTAAGAAAGTCTTCCACTTCTCCCTTCAGAGACTGCGGTGCGGATAATTTGAGAAGTTCCTCAAGGCTTCTCTCTTTGTAGCCTATGAGTTCAAGATCCGGCTTTAAAAACTTTCTGAGGCTCATAAAGAGAGATCTTTCGTCAGCTGTCTTTTCTCCTATACCAACACCGTAAGATCTCAGAAGGTCTTTTATATCATCAGCGTGAATGGGGAAGAGAGTATAAGGTATCTTTACGTGCTGTAGCCTTTCCTTATCCACATTGAGTCTTTCGTAATACTCTCCAAAGACGTCAATGATAAAGAGTTTGATATCATCGTTTTTCAGATGTTCTATGAGTCTTCTTACAAAGGTCGTTTTTCCTGCACCCGTAGTGCCTATGACCGCCATATGCATACTGGATACCTTCGCAACATCAAGATAAACATCCAGTTCTGTATTCAACATCCTCCCTACGTAAACCTTCTTATCCATAGGGTAGCCCGATAGGTTCACACTCATGACTGCTTGCATGTCCGGATCTTCTCCTTGAACCTTGAGAAGTTGTGTGCCTACCTTGAGCGGTTTGAGAGGTACTCCGAAATAGCTTTCCTTTTCTTCTCCCCTAATCTTCTTATATTCGCACAGTACCTTAATTTCTCCCAGCTTTATATCACCTATTTCGTTGGTGTAAGCTTTTACAAAAGCTACTGTCCAATCCCTATCTATAACCTTTCCCAAAAGTGCGCTCTCATCAAAACTTACCGTCTTTACTGATATCAACTTGCAAAGCATAATACCCCTTTCGGTGGGAGTTTTAAGAAAACACTGTTCAGGAAGATCTTCAAGGAGTAAGGCGTGCGATGATGTGGAGTTTTCGGAATAAACAACTACCGCAACTGTATGCGGATCTATCTTTTCTGATTCTCCCTTTAATGTCTCATAAAGCTCAAAAATTTCTTTAAGCTTGTCCGGATCGGTCAGCTCGATGACAGCTTCAAAGTTCCCCTCTCGCGTACCAGAATAAGTGAGGTTAGCAGATCCAACGAAGACTTTTTTATCATCAATTATCATAAATTTGGCGTGAAGCCTTCGGTTTAAGTATACGCTTCCTCCCACATCTCTGATAGCTCTGAAAACTCTGAAATCCGTAATATCCATATCCTTCCTTTCCCCAACCCTTACAAAAACTTCCACTTTCACACCTTTTTTTACACTTCTGAGTAAGTCTTCAAGGATGTCACCCCTTATCCATGCGGATACTATCTTGACACTTTCTTGAGCTGACATCACCGCTTTTCTCAGTTTCTCCAAAAGCTCCCCCATAGGTTAATTATCCAGCTTTTTTGTCATTCTTATCCAGTAATTGAACTTGTCTCTGCTCTCAAAACCAAGAGATCTGTAAAAATTTATGGCCTCGTAGTTCTCTTCACCTACCCAAAGTTCAGCCGTATCAAGCCCTCTACCTTTGAAGTACTCCATTACCTTTTCCATAAGAGCCTTTCCCACCCCTTTACTTCTATATTCTGGATGTATGACAAGCTCATGGATCGCACCTACCACTTTTCCCTCCCTCTTACTAAACCAGTTTCCGTCACTCGCAACGAATCCTATGATTTTCCCTCTATGCTTTGCCACGAATATACCAGCAATATCCCTCCTGAATAGCCAGTTAAGATAAGCTACGACATCATCCATGTGAGTGTAAGAGTATTCTTCAAGACCTTTATATCCTTCCAAATAGATCTGTGCAAGCTGTTGTATGTCTTTCTCAGAAGCTTTTTCTATGGATAGTTCTAAAGCTTGCTTCTTCATAGCCTGTTTACCTTAACACCTGTAGGTAGCTTGATTCTGAAAAGATCTTCTGATGGAGAAAAGTTCTTGTTTATGCTTAAAAACTCTACGGTAGTAGTCGTTCCATCTTTATCCTCAACTTTCACACTTCTTATGTTGAGTTCATCGTCAAGCTCCACGTAAATCCTGTAAAAATTGTCATCTCTAATTTTGGGCTTTAGAACAAGTGTGGTATTTGCTTCTTTTTTGATCTCTCCTACCTGATCAAAAACATCGCTCAACGGCTTTGAGAGAAGGAAAAGGGCTTCAACAACCGCCGATCTGTTATTTTCTACCCTATCCATGATCGCGCTTTTTTCCTTAGGATAATAAACGAGTATATCATTACCGTCGGATACTATGGTCATGCGCTCTGGCTGTTCATACTCTATTCTGAACTTACCACCTCTCTGTGCGTAGAAGAAACCCTTAGACACATCCGGCTTTGGATACCAGGAGTAAGACACCTTTTGAATGAAAGAGACTTTGAGGGTCTTTATTCCCTCAAGTTTTTTTTCCAGAAGGTGAAGAGTCTGACCCCAGGATAGGAAGGGTATAATGATCAAGATCATATATATCATAATTTGTGAAACCTCCTCAAAAAGGATAAGATAAGCTCGTACCACATACGGACAATATCCCAGTTTACCGCATCCAAGTTGTCGTATAAGGTGTGCCTTATGGTGAATGGGTTGGAACTCAAAAATAAGGTTTGCAGTCCTGCCTTTTTGAAGGGTATGTGATCGCTCTTCGCTCTGTGTGAGCATCTAAAATCCACAGATACTTTCATATCCTGAATGTGCCTCGCAAACATATCCATCAGCTTATCTCCGTTGTAACCTTCCGCGTCTTTGTATATGACTGCAGGATGGTACCAACCGACCGCATCCACATTTATGCAATGGTAAGCGTACTTTACACCCATACCAATGTGGAATTTTGAACCTTCAAGACCCAGCTCTTCGGCATCCGTCAAAAGAAATCTTACCCTGTATGGAAGATTGTAGTTTTTTCTAAGTTCATCCGCTATAAACAAAAGCAGAAGAAAGCCTATCCCGTTATCTATAGCTCCAAACACACCGGGTTTTGTGTCCGTGTGTGCAACTAAGTACACTATAGGTCCTCTACCTATCTCAAAGAGTATGTTGCTACAGAGAACCTTTTCCTTTTTGGTTTCCACTGTGATCCTTACGTAAGCATCCTCTATGCGCTCTATAGCTTCCTTCTTGACATTCACAACCGGGAAATCTCCTTCACTTACAATACCGTAATAGTGAGTGTTCAAGGTTTCCATATAGGTTATTACAGCCTTTGCTCCATTATCTTTAGCCTGAGGAATTTTTATCGCTTCCTCACTAACCTTTACCAGGGCAATATCTCCTTTTATGATATCTCTTTTGGCGTACCCTTCATACCTCCCGCTCGGACTTCCTATATACGGCACGCAAGGAATAGTCAGGTTATTTACCTCAATACTTGCCTTTACCGGAAAGAGCTTCTCTACGTGGAAAAATTCTTCCGAATACTTTATACCCCTTTCTCCAAGAAATCTCTTTATTCTTTTCTTGGTAAGAACACTTCCCTCACTTCCAGACAATCTATTCACTTTTAAAAGCTCATCAGCTACCTTCTGAAACTCCTCAAAAGTTTCACTTTTCATAAACGGGCGTCAGCCAGACTTTGTATCTTTCTATGTTTCCTCTCACAGCATTAAAGTAAATTTCCTGAAGCTCTTTGGTTATACTTCCCACATTTCCGTTACCCACTTTTCTGTTGTCCACTTCCACTATGGGAGTTACTTCAGCCGCTGTGCCTGTCATAAAAAGCTCATCCGCGGTGTAGAGCTCACTTCTGGCAATAGGTCTTTCCTCAACTTCCATAACAAGCTCCTGTTTCAAGAGTCTTATTACTGCGCTCCTTGTGATACCTTCAAGGATATGTTCCGAGTAAGAGGGGGTTATAGCCTTCCTGCCTCTTATGAGAAAAACATTTTCACCCGAACCTTCTGCAACAAAACCGTGCTGATTTAACATTATAGCTTCGTCGTATCCTGCAAGAAGTGCCTCCGTTTTGGCAAGAGCGCTGTTAACGTAAGCTCCGGCAACCTTCCATCTTGAAGGTATGGCATTATCGTCATTTCTCCTCCATGAGGATACCTTTACCCTTATACCCTTTGATGTATCTAAGTATCTTCCGAAGTTGTAAGTGTATATGGCGATATCCGGGGTAAATCCCAAAAGCTTGGGAGTTAGGGCGAGATCCTTAAAGTAAGCTATGGGTCTTATGTAAACATCCCACCGTATCTCGCTTCTTCTCAGTATCTCTTTTGTGATTTCTACAAGATCTTCTACCGAATAAGGAAGATCCATAAACATGGCTTTGGCGTTTTTAAGGAGTCTAATATAGTGTTCCCTTGCGAAGAGTATGTAAAGCTGTTGTTCCTTCTCGTTCCAGTAAGCTCTTATACCTTCGAAAACCGCAGTTCCGTAATGAAAGGAGTTTGTCTTTATGTTTATGTTTGCCTCCTCTACCGGTAATATCTTTCCTTCAAAAAAGGCGTATTCCATAAGGCTTTATTATATCACTCTTAAGCGGTATAATATTCAAGAAAGCATGGTTTTCTCTTACAGAGGCATTTATAACGGAAGTCTCGTGGAAGGTCTTTTGGAGGCTGATACTAAATCGGAAGCGGTATCAAAGCTAAAAGCTCAGGGCGTTAAAGTGCTAAGCTTGAAGGAAGTAAGTCTGAAAGAATCACGTAGAGATGCCAAATTTCTTCAAAGGTTTACCTCAAACTTGCTTCAGCTACTTAGATCTGGTCTTACAGTAGACAAATCCATAATCTTCATAGCCGAAAGGGAAAAGAAATATCATGAAAAGCTCCTGAAAGTCTATGACGAAATCAGAGCCGGAAGCACACTCAGTATGGCTCTCCGCCTGTCAAACCTATTTCCTGACTTTTATATACAGATGGTGAGATCGGCAGAAGAGAGCGGAAGCTTAGAAGAAACCCTCAGTCTAATACTTGATTTTATAAGGGAAGAGAATGAACTTAAAAGTAGCGTAGTTACCGCTATGATGTATCCATCCTTCGTTTTTGGAGTTTCACTGTTTTCCCTACTGATCATTTCCTCGTACGTGGTTCCCAAGTTCAAGCTCGTTTTCCAAAGTACTGATGTGAAGCTTCCACTTCTCACAAAAATAATGTTTTTCTTCACTGATATAATAAATTACCTGATAGTAGGTGCGATCTTTCTCCTCCTTTTACTTTTTGTTTATATAAGATACGCGTTGAGAAACCGAAACCAGAGATTAAAGCTTGAAAGTTTTCTATACAAATTTCCTCTCTTGGGAAAACTTCTCTTGAACACTGAACTTATAAGAACTTTTCAAACTCTCTATACCTTGGTGAAAGGTGGTGTAACGCTCAACCACGCCCTTGACCTTGCAGGCAATGTACCTGCCACACTCAAAATGAGGGATGCGTTAATGGCTGTGCGTAACGATGTGGTGAAAGGATCTTCACTTTCAAAAGCTATGAAACTGCATCGCATATTTCCCGATATGGTAACGGAGATAGTTGCGGTAGGTGAGCATACTGGTGAATTAGCAGGAGCATTTTATCAAATATACACAACGTACAACGAAGAATTTAAAACTTTGGTAAGGAGGTTCATAAGCCTTCTTGAGCCTGCCATAATACTGATAATGGGTTTGGTAGTTGGGATGATAGTCTTCTCTATGATATTGGCGGTATTTAGCCTCTCGGAGGGACTCTGATGGAGATAAGACCCTACATGGAAGGTGACGAAGAAGGTATACGGGAACTTTTCCGAACGGTTTTTGGAAAGGAAATGAGCAAAGAGCTGTGGCAGTGGAAATACAAGGCGCACGGTTTGGGAACCATGGTTTACGTCGCCGAAGATAAAGGGAGAATAATTGCCCACTACGGCGCTGTCCCAAGAAGATGTCTCTTTTTCGGAAAGGAAGTCATCTCCGCGGTAATATCTGACAGCATGGTTCACCCAAATTACAGGGGACTTTTTAAAAAGGAGGGAGTATTTGCAAAACTCGTAAAGGAGTTCATAAACAATTATTTACCGATAGAGGGAAAAAGGGTTATATATTTCGGATATGGGTTTCCCATGCAAAGGGCAAGGCTTGTAGCCTTAAGGCTTGGAATATACGAAGATGTTGAGAGCGCTACGGAGCTTTTAATAAAGCGAGGAGATATGAGGTTTTACGAAAGGTTGGAAGAGGTGAAAGATCCATCCTTGGCAAATTTTCTGTGGAACGGTATGAAAGACCGAAAGTTCATACTCAATGTGAGGAATAGAACCGTTTTAGAATGGAGATCTAACATGCCGGGTGCCGATTTTTCCTTTTTTATGTATGGTTCTCTTTTTACGCCTAAGGCTCTTTTGCTTTTGAGAAGGGATACGGATCCTCCAAAACTTTACGACTATGTAGGAAGATTAAAATATATGGGGAGAGCTTTGTCATCTCTTGCCAAGCGGGTAGGTGCTTTTACCTTAAGGATTCCACCTTGGACAAGACAACTTCTAAAGGATGTAGATTTTGAGGAGTTGCCTGCAGAGACTTATTTGGTAGCTAACAAGCTTACAGGACCCAGGGCGCAAGAGATAAAGGGGAGGTTCTTCTACATGTACGGTGATGAAGATACTTAGGTAAGCCTGTAGTAAGCTCCTAATCTTTTTATCTTACCGCTTAGTTCATACGTCGTAAGCTTAGCGCTTAGCTCTCTTGCATCAAGCCCGGAAAGGAGGATAAGTTCTTCAAAAGTTTTTGGACTCACAAGCAAACTTAAAAACTCATCTTCTTCTTTTCCGAAAGGATTAAATTCTCCGAGAGTCTCTTTCACATCCCTAAAAAATTTTGCCTTCCCCTCGTTAAGGAGTTTCACGCAACCATCCCACCTGTTGCTTTTTCCCACACCTATGTGAACATATACAGGTCTTTTCTGTTTATTGGCGTACTCTGCCGTAATGAGTGCACCGCTCTTTATCCCTGCCTCCACTATAAAAACTGATTTTGATACACCACTTATTATTCTATTTCTTCTTGGGAAGGTAAAGGCATTAGGATTCTCCTCTGGTAGAAATTCAGAGATCAAAGCTCCATTTTTCACCACAAGGTTTTCAAGTTCCTTAGGTGAACGGAGAATACCCATACCAAGTACGCAAAGTGTGTATCCACCAAATTCCGCACAGTATTTGTGAGACAGCATATCTATGCCTTTTGCACCACCGGAAACGATTCCAAAGGAAAGTTCCACAAGCTGTTTTACCACGTCTTTCGTGAAACTCACGCTGTAGTATTCAGGTCTTCTAGTACCTATAACAGCCACAAGAGGGTGGGATTTTAAACTTCCCCGACAAAACAGAATTGGAGGCGGGTCTTCTATTTCTCTCAAAAGTTCGGGGTATTCTTTATCCGAAAAGCTAAGACACAAAATACCTTCTCGCTCCACGCTGTAGAGAACCTTTTCAGGATCAAAGGAAAGCTCTCGCTTTTTTAGCTTTTGAGATCTTTCTTGCCCTATAACTTGTGCAAGCTCTTGAATATCCAATTCAAGGATCAGTTTGGGATCTCTGTATTTTAAGTAGAGCCTCTTTATGCTTTTTTCTCCCAAACCTTTTATAGCTTTCAAAAGTAGCCAGCTGTAAATATCGCCACTATTCATCTACCCAAGCCCCAAGAAGATGCGAGAAGTTTTCAAAGAAGGCTGATATTACTTCTTTTGAAGGTTCAAGCCATATTACGGTACGTCCCTTTTCATCTTTACCTAAAAGCGCTCCCTTCCTCACGCGAGAAGGTAACAAACTAAAAAGCGTTTGATTTACGACGGTGTTTAGCGCATAAAACTCCTCTTTCAAGCTAACTTCGTATGTAGATATAAGAAGGTGACAAACTTGACCCTCATCAGTTGTGATCAAGCGCTCAGGATCTAAATTTTTGAGATAATTAGCGATAAGGTCGAAAAACTCTCTTTGCACCAACACAAGCACACTTTTACCTTTTAGCATTTTTTCCCACTGGGACTTGCCACCGGATTTTTCTAAGAGCTTTACCTCTTCTATGATCATACTATCGTCAAGCCCTTTACACATATCGTATATGGTGAGCAAGGAAGCCATCACTGCGGTAAGAGCTTCCATTTCATAACCCGTCCTCTCTATTCCTTTTACAAAGGAATAGACTTCTATAAGATCTTCTTTTACTTGAAGTTCCATCTGTGCATGCTGAAAAATTAAGGGATGACAGAAAGGTAAAAGCTCATGTGTCTTTTTTGCTCCCGTAATGCCTGCGAGCTTACAGGCTTGCAATACATCTCCTTTTGGGATCTTTCCTTCCAAAATAGCTTTTACTGTCTGAGGTTTTAGTCTTATCCTGCCGTATGCCTTAGCTGTTCTGAGAGTTAGGGGTTTTGAACTTACATCTACCGTACGCATGGTAAAAATTATAAGTTGTAAAACATCCACATGTGATTTAGAGGACCATACCCTTGTCCCAGAGAAAGGCTATGCTCTATAGCTCCTTGTATGTACTCCTTAGCTTTTTTAACGGCTTGCAGAGGATCTTCGCCTTTTGCTAAAAAAGCCGCTATAGCCGATGAAAAGGTACAGCCTGTACCATGCGTATTTTTTGTGGGAACACCCCTTCCCTCCAAATAGTAAAAGTTTTCCCCATCATAAAAAACGTCGGTTTTTTTATCGCCTTCAAGATGTCCTCCTTTGACAACTACGTAGTCTGCGCCGAGAGAGTGTATAACTTTACATGCTTTCTCCATATCCTTCAGAGTCTTTACCTCAAAACCGCACATATCTTGAGCTTCAGAAAGGTTAGGGGTTACGATAGTCGCCAAAGGTATAAGCTCCTCCATTAACGCTTTTTTCGCTGTGTATTTTAGTAAAGGATCTTTGGATTTGGCTCTCATTACGGGATCTACAACGAGCGGTTTTAAGTTGAGTTCCTTTACAGCTTTCGCAACCACTCGCACTATGTCCTCAGAAGATAACATCCCAGTCTTTATAGCATCAACTCCTATATCTTCAACAACTACCTTTATCTGTCTGTAAACCATTGAAGGTGGAAGGTCGTAAATCTCAAAAACACCAACGGTATTTTGAGCGGTGATTGAAGTTATGGCGCTCATGCCATAAACACCTAAAGCTGTGAAAGTTTTTATATCAGCCTGTATACCTGCACCTCCCCCACTATCTGATCCTGCGATGGTTAATACTCTTGGTATCATCAGAAGAAAACTCCTAACACAAAGTGAAGCTTGGTTCTTGAAGTATCTCCAGGTACTTTCTTTGTCTTGAAAGCCCAGTCAAGTTTTATGGGTGCGAAAGGTGTAATGAACCTTATACCTACACCAAAGCCACTGCGGAAATTTTGCGGTTTAAAGTCTTTCCAGCTGTTTGCACCTAAGCCTGTATCGTAAAAAACTGCACCATAAAGAATATTCTTGTATATAGGGTAGTTTAGCTCTGCGGAGAGTATAAGCTCTCTGTTGGCTCCTATAGGGTCATGAGTATTTGGATCCAAAGGTCCCGCATACCCGTACTTGTAACCTCTTATAGTAAAATCACCACCTACAAAAAAGCGCTCATCAAGGGGAACAGTTTTTCCACCGTAAGGCTCTGCCATACCCACAACACCTTTTAGAGATAATATAAGTCCAGTATCAAAAAGGGTATCCTTCATAAACATTTGGTGGGATAAGGTAACCTTATTAAACCTTTCCGTACCTCCAAGCACAGGTACAGCAACGGAGTAGGAAAGTTCCGTAAGAGCGCCCTTTGTAGGAAACAAGTAGTTGTCTCTAGTATCCCTAGTTATTCCAAAAAGTATTTTCCTTGATTGTCTCGTTCCAGCCTCTTGTTGTATGGCTACAGATGCATCAGGGGATATGTTTGAGTATCTTACTTTCTGGAAGCTAAAACCACCGCTCACTCTCCAGAATTCCGCAAGTTCTCTGGAAAGTATGAGATCAAGCCCGGTCCTTGATACCGTGTAGGTAGTGTAGTCTATGCGCCTGTCATAGATAGAACCTGTAAGGTCCATAGGC
>JBEULM010000016.1 GCA_041287335.1 Hydrogenobacter sp. | reverse complement strand
CTTGAGTATGTAGTCACCTTCGCCTAATCCTTTTACATCAACTATCGCTTTTACTCCCTCTATGCTTTCGTTAAGGCTGAGCCTTTCAATAACCAAAAGCCTTATCCTTACCCTTTTCCTTTCAAGTTTGTAAACATAATGGGGATCTTCGTTAACTATCTGTATGCTCCGCTCTACAACTATGGGAACTCTTACCCCCAGGTTCACTATAAGCCATAAGAAAAACCCTAAAAGTAATGCCAAAAATTTGTACTGCCAGTCGTATAAGAATATTTTTTTAAGCATGATTTATGCCAAGCTCCTTAAACAATAGATTTTTTAGAGTTTCTGGATCCAAGTTCCTGTAAAACTTTTCATCAACTGCCACCGAGATCTCACCCGTCTCTTCAGACACTACTACAGCTATGGCATCGCTTTCTTCCGCTATGCCAAGAGCTGCCCTGTGTCTGGTACCATACTTTTTAGGAAGCTCCGTAGATTTAGAGAGAGGTAGGATACAGGAGGCAAAAGCTATCCTGTCACCCTTTATAATTACAGCACCATCATGCAGGGGGGTAAGTGGATCAAAGATGGTTATAAGAAGTTCAACGGAGACTATACTGTCTATAGAAACGCATCCTTCAAGCAATCCCTCTATATTCTGACCTCTTTCGATAACTATGAGAGCCCCTATCTGTCTTTCGGATAGAAAACTGCACGCTCTTACTATTCTCTCCACAATCCTCTCTTCAACGAACTTTATTCCCACAACGTGTGTCTTCTGCCCTATACGTGAAAGAGCTTTTCTTATCTCAGGCTGGAATATAACAACCAAAGAAAAGAGACCAACTGCCCAGAATTTGTCAAATATCCAAGATAAAGTTCTCAAACCCAAAAACTCCGCCAAGATCCAGAAAGAACCTATAAATGCCAGCCCTTTGAGTATTTGTAAACCCTTGGTGATTTTCAAAAAGTGTATGACCATATATATGAAGAAAGAGACGGCTATTATATCTAAAATGTCCCTAAAGGAAAAAAATTTTAAAAAGTCAAAATTCACCATAAGTTTTTACCGTATCTAAGAGTGCGAGGAATTCCTTCGTTTCTTTCACATCATGCACTCTCACTATATTCGCACCTTCTATTATCGGATAGGCGAGGGCTCCAAGGCTTCCGTAGAGCCTCTCCCTTGGCTCTAATTTCCTACCGAGTAATCCTTCAATAATCAACCCCACAAAGGACTTCCTTGATACCCCTATAAGTAAAGGAAGTCCAAAAATCTTAAGTTCCCTGAACCTTTTGAGTATCTCTATGTTGTGTTCAGGGAGCTTACCAAATCCTATGCACGGATCAAGTATTATATCACCTCTATATCCTTTTTGCCTTAATTTCTCTATTCTCCTCCTGAACCAGATTATCAACTCATGAACAACATCATCGTACACTATGGGTATGTGTTTCCATTCCTCCGGTTTTCCCTTCGTATGTCCAAGAATGTAAGGGCAGTTGTAAGCTGATATCACATCAAACATTCCTTCGTCAAAGCTACCCCCACTTATATCGTTTATCATATCTGCTCCCTCATCCAAACATGCTTTTGCCACTTGCGCCTTATAGGTATCCACGGATATCCACGTATTTGGAAGTTCTCTCCTTAGCTGTTTGAGTACTGGAAGAACTCTTTCGAGTTCTTCCTGAGCGCTTATCCTTTCGGAATCTGGTCTTGTAGATTCACCTCCTATGTCTATTATCTCGGCTCCCTCCTGTGCCATCTGAATACCCTTCCTTACAGCTTGAGAAGTTTCCAAATACATACCTCCGTCGGAAAAAGAGTCCGGTGTTACGTTGAGGACACCCATAATCGCAGTTTTTATACCTAAGGGTAATATTTTGCGGTTGTATTGGAGTTTAAAAGACTTCTTTCTGTAGTTTATCAGGCTTTCAAGTATATTGAGGGAAAGCTCCCTGTAATCTCTGACTATGCACGAACAGAAATCTCTTATTTTTGCTTCACTTCCACAAAGGGCGTATCTGTCTTCTTGATTGAATAAAGACACGCCAGATTGTCTCGCACATTCAAAAAGTATACCGGGATTTAGCTTTTTTTCAAAGTATATTACGTGAAAAATGCCCTCAAAAGATCTGCTATCAGCCTCTTTGAAAAATATACCGACTTTTTCCTTGAGGAATCTGTAAAAGGCATCCCTATCTTTGAAGCTTTTGATAAGCATACCACCATTATCTTATGTTGCCGAGTCTTTCTAATATGATATAAATCATATAGCGTTTTTATTATAAACCGCCCCGGAGGGGGCAATTAGATCATACGAGAGATTTCAGTTTACTCACAACTTCATCGTAATTAGGTTCTTGTGTAATCTCAGGAACAAGCTGTACGTAAGCCACTTTCCCATCTTTATCTATTATAAAAACTGCTCTTGCTAAGATACCCTTTAGTGCGCCTTCAGCTATAAGAACACCATACTTTTCCATATCCCTGTATCTGAAGTCGGAAGCTACAGTTACATTACCTATGTTGAAACTCTCGCAAAATCTTTTTTCTGCAAAGGGAAGGTCCATAGACACTACTGTTACATCCACATTCTGCATTCCTGCAAGCATTTCGTTAAATTTCTTAGTTTCTGTCTCGCAAACTGGAGTATCAAGTGACGGTACAGTCACTATCAGTTGAACTATACCCTTAGCCCCACCTATGATCTTTTCCTGTAGATCCTTTGTGACAACCACGGCTTCAGGCGCTCTATCTCCTACCGAAGGTAAAGATCCAGATAAAATAACTGGATTTCCTTTTAATGTAACCGTTTGAGCCATAACAATACCTCCTTTTTAAGTTTTGATAGAATTTTAAGAGAGCTTGCAAAAAGACTGCAAGATGATGCATATCAGCCTGCATTATAATAAAAGGCATCTACAATATGGCAAGAGCGTTGTTAGAGATAAATGCAGAAGCTATAAGGCACAATATAAAGGTGATAAGGAAATTTTCTGGCAAAAAGATCATAGCGGTTGTTAAAGCTGATGCTTACGGTGTATCTGCCACTCATGTGTGTCGCATTCTGGAAACCCTCAATGATGTTTCCTCCTATGCTGTTGCATGCATTGAAGAAGGTATAGAACTGAGAAAAGCAGGTATAAAAAAAGATATACTCATTTTAGGGGGTGTATTAAAGGGTGAGGAAAAGGCTTTATATGAGTATCATCTCACACCTGTAGTTTCTCATCCTCAACACCTTAAAGCTATAGAAGGTCTTAACATAGGTTTTCATATTAAGTATGATACAGGCATGGGAAGGTTGGGGTTTCTTGAAGAGATAATAAAAGATGATAGGGTCAGGGGTGTACTTACACATCTCTCAAGTCCTTTGGACAGAGAGTTTTCTCTTAAGCAGATAGAGAAGTTTGAAAGGATAATAAAAGCTTACAGAAACGTAGACATACATCTGGAAAGTTCAGCGGGTGTAGTTTACAAGGTTCCTTTTGCGACACATGTAAGGATAGGTCTTGCAATATACGGTGAAAAGCCAGCACCCAACTATCCTATAGATCTAAAGAGGGCATTAAGTATAAAGGCGCGCATCATCTCCGTCAAAAACCTTCCAGCAGGTTATCCTATATCTTATTCAAGAACACACATTACTGAAAGAGAAAAGAAGGTTGGTGTAGTTGCTTTTGGTTATGCGGATGGTCTTGCCAAATCCCTCTCCAACGTAGGGTATCTCTACTGGAACGGGAAGCCTGTCAAAATACTTGGAAACATAACTATGGATATGACGATCATAGATCTTGAAGGGACGGATGCAAATGTAGGCGACTGGGTTGAGGTGGTGGGAGATCATCAAGGCTTCAGCGATCTTGCAAAGCTTGCAGGGACTATACCTTACGAAATAATGTGCAACGTATCCAGCCGTGTAAAGAGGATACTCTTGTTGTGAACTTATATTCCCTTGAATTTAGTAATTTTGTGTTATAATGATAGCGTTATGGAAGGTGTGAATTTGGAACACGTTTACTTAGGTGTGCTGGCTATGGCTATAGCTTTAACGCTAATTTTCCTCGCTGGTAAACCTTCCTTAAGACCTACCAAATTCCAGGCTTTGTGGGAAGGGTATATTAGATTCGTTCGTAACATGCTTCTTGAGAATGCAGGTGAAGGAGGTCTTAGATACACTCCACTTATAGCTTCTATAGGTCTTTTTGTATTTTTTTCCAATCTTCTTGGTATGGTGCCGGGACTTGAAGCTCCTACGGCTAACGTTAATACGAACCTTGCCCTGGCTTTATGCGTTTTTATACTGTATAACCTTGAAGGATTCAGGATACACGGTATAGGCTATCTGAGGCACTTTATGGGACCAAACCCATACCTCGCCCCCTTTTTCTTCCTCATAGAGATAATTTCTCACCTTGCAAGACCTATAACCCTTACCCTCAGGTTATTTGCCAATATGAAAGGTGGAGCTTTACTGCTTTTGGTGCTTGTGAGTCTGGTAATAAAAAATCCATTTACTATGGCTGTCTCCCCTGTGATACTCCTTTTTATCATAGCTATAAAATTTTTAGCAATTTTTATACAATCGTATATATTTATGATACTTTCCGTTGTGTACCTTTCAGGTGCAGTATCCCATGAGGAGCACTGAAATGAAAAATCTTATATGGAAGGAGGTTTAATATGAAGACAAGACTGTTGATGCTCAGCATACTTTTCGCCACAGGAGTTGCCCTTGCACAGGAGACCACACAAGGTACCAGCCTAAAGGAAGGTCTCATGTATTTAGGTGCAGGTTTGGCCATAGGTCTTGCGGCTTTAGGAACAGGTATAGGAATGGGGCATGCGGTCAGAGGGACTCAGGAAGGTGCAGCGAGAAACCCCACCGTGAGCGGAAGACTGCAAACGGTTATGTTCATAGGTTTGGCTTTTATTGAAACCCTTGCACTTTATGCGCTCCTCGTTGCTATAATACTGCTCTTTGTGAAGTGATGTAAAAGGAGTTAAAGATGGCAACTCAGAGAAATATAACGAGAATATCTAATCTCAAGAGGAAGAGAAGGAGTGGCTTCCTTGCGAGGATGTCTACAAAGAGCGGAAGGAAGATTATAAAGAGAAGAAGGAGCAAAGGAAGGAAGAGACTTTCGCCTTGAAGAAGGTATTTTTGACTATTCTGAAGTTATGGAGAAAGTTCGTCTCTCCTTTGTATCCTCCTTCTTGTAGATATTACCCTACATGCTCTGAGTATGCCATCATGTCTGTTGAAAAGTACGGTATAGTGAAAGGAGGACTCAAAGCTATGTGGAGACTTTTGAGGTGTAATCCCTTTTCAAAGGGAGGTGTTGATTATCCTTGATGGAAAAGAATGATATAGATATCAAGAGATTATTTGCCTTAATGCTCGCAGTGACTCTTTTTATGTTCGCTTTTGAGTTCTATACCTATTTCTTTTCACCAAAGGAGGTACCTCAAAAGCAGATAAAAAGGCAGGAGGTGCAAAATTTCCCTCAACTCATGCTTGGGACAGCAAGAGAGTCAAAAAAACCGCTACAAACTCAAACCTTTAACTTCGGACGGTTCAGCCTAACAGTGTCTTTTGAAGGGGGAAAGATTATCAGCCTCATTGACAAAAAGTACTCTTACGATTTGGTTACTCCCCTTGAGAGGAAGCTAAATGTTTATCCACTTGAGGTTTATACCGGAGACACAAATCTGGATGAAAAGCTAAACTTTTTGCCTTACAGAGTAACAAAGCAAAACAACTCCATTATCATGACATACTCAGATGGAGATGTGATCCTTACAAAGATCCTGACTTACGAAGGGAATTACTTTAAGCTTTCTTTAAGCTCAAAAGGTATAAGCGCTCCCCTTTATATTGTGGTAGGGAGTCATCCCAAAGGAGATGAGTTTTATACACACTCTGGACCTGTTTTTAGCATAAATGGTAAGGTGGAAAGAATTGATACGGAAAACATAAAAGGAAGGGAGTATGTGAGCGGGGACATAAGCTTTGCTGGAGAAGAAAGTAGATACTACTTTAAAGGTTTTGTAGGTAAAATACCTTCCCTTTTGATATACAGCGCAGACAACAAAGATAGTTTGATGCTCGTTCAGGCAAGCGATAATCTCATCTTTTATGCAGGTGCTAAGGAGTACTCAAGACTTAAGAAAATAGGACTATCGGATGTTATTGACTACGGAACGCTTAAGCCCATAGTCAAACCTCTATTTATATTTATGTACTGGATATACGAACATCTCCGTTCATGGGTTTTTTCCATTCTTGCGCTCACTTTGCTTGTTAGACTCTTTATGTTCCCCCTCACCTACAAAAGTACCATCTCCATGATGAAACTCTCCGAGCTTGCACCAAAGATGCAGGAAATAAGGGAAAAGTATAAAGATGACCCTGCTAAGATGCAAGAGGAGATGATGAAGCTTTACTCTCAGGTAGGTTTTAATCCTATGTCGGGTTGTCTTCCTATGATCCTCCAGATACCTGTATTTTTTGCCCTTTACAAGGTTCTTACCATAACAGCTGATCTGCAACTCGCTTCCATGCTTTGGATACCAAGCTTGTCTCACAAAGATCCTTACTACATCCTTCCCGTGATAATGGGTATTACCATGATAGCCCAGCAGTTTATAAGTCCAAATCCCGATAAAACCCAAAACGTTATGATGTATATATCTTCAATAGCTTTCACCTTCCTGTTTGCCAATTTTCCCGCAGGATTAGTACTTTATTGGACCTTTAACAACGTTTTTAATATGGCACAGAGCTATTTTATAAAGGAGGTTCTTCTCAAAGACAGAAAGAAGGCAACCAAGGGAAGCAAAGAAAAGAAAAAGTGATTTATCAGAAAAATAAGCCAGAAGACTCCACCTTCTTTAAGGTGGAGATGAATAGCTTAATAAAAACTTGATAGATTAATAAATATATATTTTCTGCAATGGCTGGAAAAGGAAAAGGCAACATTCAAGGCACTGTGTTTGGAGTGATAAGGCAGAGGCTAAACCATCTGAGCAGGAAAGAGTATGAGGCTCTTTACTCTATGTGCAGGATAGCCAAAAGCCTGTATAACCAGACGCTCTATAACATAAGACAGCACTTTTTCCAGACAGGTTCATACCTGAGATATGAGGAAAACTACCATCTTCTCAAACACTCGGAAAACTACAGAAGGCTTAACTCCAACATGGCACAGCAGGTAATCAAAAAAGCACATGCAAACTTTGAGACTTTCTTTTCACTTTTAAAGCAGGCAAAAGAGAAAAACCTTCCAGGACCATCTATACCAAAATATTTGCCAAAAGATGGATTATATCCACTGCATATTATCATGTTTTCTATCAAAGATGGATATCTGACAATACCAGTAAGCAAGCAAGGAAAGGAGCTTTTTGGAGAGGTAAAAATTAGAGTTCCGAAGCTGGTTTTAGGGCTTGACCTTAAGGAAGTCAAGATAGTGCCAAAGGCTAAAGGAAAATGGTTTGAGGTGCATTATGTGTATAGGGTAAGAGAAAAGGAAGAAAAAAGAGTAAAACCTAAAAAGGTTTTGGCTATTGATTTAGGCATAGATAATCTTGCTACCTGTGTGAGTTCAGATGGTAAGGCATTTATTGTAGATGGCAGAGATATAAAGGCGGTCAATCAGTGGTATAACAAGGAGCTTGCAAGACTAAAAAGCATATATGATAAACAAGGCATAAAGTCCAGTAAAAGGCTGGCGGTTCTGTCTGAGAAAAGACAGAACCAGATAAGAGACTATATGCACAAGACAGCCAAGATAATACTGGACTTTTGCCTGAAGGAAGGCATAGACCTTGTGGTGGTAGGAGACTGCTCATCTGTTTATGACAAGCCAGAGCTTGGAAGAGTTAACAACCAAAACATGAAGTTTTTGCCTCTTGGATATCTCAGAGACCTTATCAGGCACAAGTGCGAAAAGCATGGCATAACTTATATGGAAGTAGATGAGGCATACACCTCACAGGCGGATAGCCTGTGCAGAGACTACATACCAAAACACCATGAGAGAGGAAACCATGTCTTTTCAGGCAGGAGGATATCAAGAGGGCTGTATCTTTCAGGCACGGGCAAGGTAATTAATGCGGATGTCAATGGTGCCATCAACATTATGAGGAAGGCGGGCTTTGAGCCAGAATTCTCTCATATACCAGTGCCAGTCAGGATAAAAGTATGGCGGAGTGTCTCTAATGGGACATACGCAGTAGGGGGCGCATGTGAGCCACCCTCTGAGGAGACAAGCTCCTCAGGAAGCTCCATGCTCTATAGCATGGAGTAGTTCACCTATACAGTCTTAAACCTTCCCCTTCCTCCACCTCTCCTATTATCCAAGCCTTTATATGTAGCTTTGTAAGTTCCTCATTCATAATGGGTAGCCTATCTTTCGGAAAAGTAAAGAGAAGTCCTCCCGACGTGTTTGGATCTGACAAGATCAAGAGTTGCCACCACTCAAGTCCTTCGTTGATAGTATGCTCTCTAACGAAATTGTAGTTGTCCAAAGCACCCTTAGGATAAAGCTTCTGTTTTATGAAGAAGACAGATTCATCATATATAGGTACTCGGGAAAAGTCTATAGAAAACCTGACTCCTGATTTTTTGGCTATGTTCCAAGCGTGTCCTAAGAGACCAAAACCAGTCACATCAGTACATGAAGATGATTCAAGCCTTTTTGCCAGTATGGCTGATCTATCGTTGAGGGCAAGCATATAATCTATAGCTTCTTGAATATCTACCTCCTTTATTTTTCCTTCTTTTATAGCTTTGGTGAGAATGCCTACACCTATGGGTTTTGTAAGTGCGATAAGGTCACCTACTCTTGCTCCATTTTGGGTCAGATATTTACCATCTTCGCACACGCCCATTACTGCAAGTCCAAACTTGGGTTCTCTGTCATCTATGGTGTGTCCCCCCAAAAGAACCGTTTTTGCCTCTCTGAGTTTATCAGTACATCCTCTCATAACTTCCCTCAAAACTTCTATATCCATATCACAGCTATTAAAACCCACAACCGCAAGAGCATTTAATGGTATACCACCCATTGCGTAAACATCACTCAAAGAGTTTGTTGCCGATATAGCTCCCCACAGGTAGGGATCATTTACTATTGGAGTGATAAAGTCCACGGTATGGATAAACACACTCCCACCGTAGAGATAAACACCAGCATCGTCGCCTATACCCAGTAAGGTGCGTTCATCACTGTAAAGTTCCAAACCCTTTACGATGTTTTCCAGGTCCGCCGGACCCACCTTAGCTGCTCAACCAGAAGCCCTTACCAATTTTAGAAGTTCTACCATAATGCTTAAGTTTAATACCGCCTGCAAGAGTATCTATTTGAATATTTCAAAGGATTTACAGGTGAAGTTTTGAAAACTTCAAGGCATGTTAACATAATACTATATGAGGAAGGTATTTTTAATTTTCCTTTTTGTAATGTCTTGCGGTGGTGGAGGGAGTACCAGTATCATCCTAAATATGGACTCTTCCTTAGCGCCATATTATACTAAGGTATCCGTCAGAATTTCTGGTGAAGAGTTTGATCCCATCCTATACTCAAAGGAGGGGACTTTTTACCCTGGTGATGTGGTCACTTTTAATGTGAACATTCCTGAGGGTAAAGAGAGACTTGTAGAAGCCATCATATACGATCCTGAGGGTAACCCCGTTTATTATGCGAGCAAAACTCTCGATATGTCAAAGGACACCACTTTAATTATGGATATGAAACCTTCCCAAAAAAGGGTGTTCTCTTATGAGGTTTTTTCTGACGGCAAAAAGTATGCGGGGGGTGTGAATTTTTACCTATTTAGCGAAGATCTCTACAGCTTAAATACAAGCTTTTCAACCCTTCAAAGCGGAGATACATATGCATACATGTTAGGCTCTTATCTTGCTTACCATGACGGAAGGGTTTGGAGGTTTTTATACCTTCAGGATCAGTCGGATCAGGAGATATTCCTTTACGGAAGGTACACACTGCCCATCAAACTCCCCGACGGTATCACAAGCATGGAGGTTTACGGATCTTATGAAGGTCTCCTGACGGAAACGGACAAAAGTGTAACTGTATTTTCCGAAAAAATGCTTTCCGACGGTACGGTGGTTTTTATCGGTTATGCGGATGGGCTTTACTACTCGGTATCAAAGGATAGTGTGAATTTCAAAAAAGCATGTCAGGTAGAAGGCGAGTGCAAGGCTCTAAACATAAAATTTACCGGAGAAAAACCGGATACATACACTCTATTTGCCTCATACGCGGGTATAAGATTTCCCATCACTTATGGAGAACTTTTCGTCTATAACCCACAGCTAACTTATTCTCTATACATTTCTGGCAAGATAAAGGAACCTTGTGTTATGCGATACAGTATGTTCACAGAACTGCAAAACTTTACGGGAAGTGCGAACATAGATATACAACTCAGGGATGTTAGCTTTGAAGGTGTAACCCCATCAGCAACTATGCGCGTTTATTCAACAGATGGGAATTTTGAGATGGAAGGATCTTGTGAAAGTTCCGCAAAAGGCGTTTTTAAAATTCCATATAAAGGGAGCGTTTACGTGGAAAGTGTTTATCCGGATGGTAAAAGCGTAGGGGTGTTTTTGAATCCGGAGGAAAGCGGAGTATCCTTCCCTGAGACTGATCTTGAAGTATTAAGATACGAATTCAAAAACAGTTATCTTCTCCTTAAGTTCAAGAGAGGATCAGATCTACCATGGTGTTCTCTGAGACTCTTTTCTGAAGGCTCTGAACTTATCGTTGATAAGATTCCCCCCTGGAGGAGTTATTTTAAGATCAGGAACGCAGGAGATCTCTTTGGCAAACTTCCGGACTACACTTTAAGATGCTATTCAGAAGATAAAAAATATTACGTTGAGGTAAATTCAGCAAAATTACACGAAATCATGAAGCAAAAGACTCCATCTATTTATAAAATGGATTAGTTCACATGAATGAGATTAGGAAAAATAAAACGGTAGGTTTTTTTATCCTTGCAGCTGGAAGGTGTGAAAGATTCGGCGCCCCCAAGTTTCTCTTCCCCTATGAAGGTATGCCATTGCTTAAGAGATTGCTTGAAAAGTGTTTAATTGTAGAGCCTGAGCATACCTACATAATAACCGGGGCTTATCACAAAGAGATCGCTTCAAAAGTGGAAAATGGAAGACTCATATACAATCCGAAATATTCTGAAGGTATGGCTTCCTCCATAAGGCTCGTATCAGAGAAGGCTACAGAGTTAAAGTTGGAGGCTATTGTATTAATTCTTTCAGACCAGCCCTTTGTAAATGACTATATGCTGAGAGTGCTTATAAAGCATTTTAATGAAGGTTACGATATTGTTTCCTTTGAAAAAAATGGAGAGCCTTGTCCACCTTCGCTTTTCAGTAGAAGATACTATAAAGCGCTGGCAGAATTGAAGGGGGATACAGGTGCAAAGAAAATAATAAAGGAGGCGAAGAGGAAGGAGGTAATAAAGGGATTTGATCACCTCCTTGAAGACTTTGACAACGTATGGGATTACCTACGCCTTACTTCCGAAGATCCTCTTAAAAGGAGTTAAAAGCCATGCCAAAAGAGCCTTTAAGAAAAGGCTCAAGGCATTTAGTTCTACAGGCTTAGGTGGCATTTTTTTTTCTTCTTCACTTTCCTGCTTAGCTTCCAAATAGTTTTTGGCACACTGAGAAAACTGAGCAAAGTACTGCTTTGCCACCTGTTCAAACATACCCCTACCGTACTGAAGGATCTTCCCGGATATGTCAACGGTTGCCACAACATATACTTTTAGAGCATCACCTTCTCTTTTGAGGCTTGCTTCTATGTTCGCCTTTGCCCTTCCAGCTCCCCCTTTCTCTTTTCCTTCCCCCGAAAGTACCATAAGACCATTTGTTTCATCAAGTTTTTCGTACTTCATACTCCCTAAGAAATTAAGGGAAACCGCCCCGAGCTTGAGCTTCACGCTCGCTTCAAAAGAACCATCCTCCTTTATCTCTTTTATCTCCGCTCCGGGTATGCAAGGTACTATAAATTCTGGGTTTGAGAAAAATTCCCACGCTTTTTTGAAGTCAGCTTTAGTTTCAAAGGATTCCCTAACTACCAGTTCCATACGTAACCTCCTGCTTCACTTTTTTCAAACTCTCCCCCGTCTTTCCCCAATAGATCTTCAGTATTTCTGCCATTATGCTGAAAGCTACTTCTTCTGGCGTAAAGCTTCCAAGATCTAATCCAGCGGGACAGTATATTCTGTCATCCACTTGAAGATCCTCCGAAAGTTTCAAGAACCTCTTTCTTGAGCTGACAACACCTATGTAGGAAGCTTTAGACATCAAAGCTTGTTTCAAAGAAACTCTGTCCGCCTTTATGTTATGATTTGCCACCAGCACAAAGCTCCCTTCTTCTATCTTTACTCTCTCGGAAGGTTCGTGCAGATAAACTTCAAACCCCAAGATGTTTGCAAGCTCGCGCATGTGATGTGCTTCTTCCCCGCTTCCAAAAATATGAATAGGTGGATAACGGAGAAGGGTATCAAAAAAGATGTCCCCATTAAGGTAAGGTCTTATACCGTAGGTGTGCAGTAGGCTGAGAGCTTCTTCCTTAGCCTGCGTCAAGTTTCCCACCGTTTCTTTTTCCGTAACTAAAAGCTTATCTTCCGAGAAGAGCCTTTTGGCTAAAACAAACTTCTCCCCTTTCACCACTGCATCAACCCAAGCACTTAGGACTTGGTCAAAGTGAAGAGGCTCTATGTATATATCCACTTCACCTGGACAGCCTAGCCACATCCCCCAAGAGCTTTCCTCTTCCATGTTAATCCGCTCAAGCATCGGAGAGTTTCTCATTATTACTTCAAGGGCAGTATCCAAAAGACCCCTTTCAAGGCATCCTCCTGATATACTACATATTTCTTCACCTTCTTCTGTAACTAAGAACTTTGCTCCTTCTTTCCTGTATGAAGAGCCTCTTACACTGACTATGGTAAGAAGGGCGCATCGGACACCCCTCTTTTTACAGTCCAGTATACCTTCCGCTAAAAGTTTAGCTTCCTTCCAGGTCTGCACTTTAAACCCCCAAGGCTGTTCTTACAACCCTTACAAAGAGAGCTTTGGCAAGACTTCTCCTGTAATCTGCATCTGCGTAATAATCTCCTATTATGTCCTGACCCTCACCTACAAGCTCTGAAGCCTTCTTTATGGTATCCAAATTTGCCTCTTTACCGGTGAGAAATTCTTCTACCTTTGAGTCTCTGTAAGGTACAGTGACGAAACCTCCAAGAGCTACCCTCGCACTATCTATCCTCCCATTGTTTAAGGATAGCTTTACCGCACAATTAACTATAGCAAACCCCGTTGCAGGGTGTCCTATCTTCATATAGTATGCCCTTTCGTTATTCTTCATTACAGGTACTTTGACCTCCACCAGAAGCTCATCCGGTTCAAGGGCTGTGGTAAAAGTACCTACAAAAAAGTTGTCTACAGGAATTTCCCTGCTTCCTTTAGCACCTTTTGCTACTAAGGTGGCACCCAAGGCAAGCATTGTAGGTGGATAATCCGCACTGGGATCTGCGTGAGAGAGAGAACCTGCGATAGTTCCCATATTTCTTACTTGTACATCGGCTATCTCACTCGCACATAGAGAGAGAACAGGAACTTTATCCTTTACGAGCTGGGATTTTTCGACTTCCCTGTGGGTAGTGAGACCTCCTATACGCACTATATCACCGTCCTGCCTTATATACTTTAGTTCTTGTAGCCTGCCTATATCTATTATCTTTGAGTATCTGGCAAATCTTAGCTTGAGCATAGGGATAAGGCTTTGCCCACCAGCCAAAACCTTGGCTTCATCCCCAAACTTCTTTATGAGCTCTAAAGCTTCCTCTACCGTTTTAGCCCTATAGTATTCAAAGGGTGCAGGTATCATGGCTTACACCTCCAACTTATTTATAGCTCTCCATATCCTTGACGGTGTGTATGGACCGTCAAGATGTTTTACCCCAAAGGGTTTTATGGCATCTATTATGGCATTAGCGACAGCTATCTGTCCTGCAATGGCTCCCTCTTCACCAAGTCCTTTGACACCTAAGGGGTTGGCAGGACTTGGTGTTTCCGTGAAGTAAGTTTCCATCTTGGGTACTAAGTGAGCCTTAGGCAGGGCATACTCGTTAAAAGAACCGGTAAGTAGCTGTCCATCTTCAGTATAGACTATATTTTCATACATGGCGTGACCTATGCCATGCACTATTCCCCCCTGTATCTGAGCTTCAGCAAGTAGCGGATTTATTATTCTACCTGCATCGTCAACGGCTACATACTTTAAGAATTTTACCTCGCCAGTATCGGGCATTACCTCTACTACACAACAGTGTATGCCAAAGGGGAAGGTAAAGTTGGGTGGATCAAAGAAGGCTTCCGCCTCAAGCCCTGGCTCAACACCCGGAGGTAGGTTCCACGCTACATTTGCTTGAAGGGCAACGTCTTGAATGGTTACCTTTTTGGATGGATCGGACTTGAGGTAATAAATACCTTCGCTAAACTCAATTTCTTCAGGCTTAGTACCGAGCATATGCGCCGCTATGACCCTTCCCTTTTCCCTTACTTTCTCCGCAGCTTTGTAAACGGCAGAACCACCGGTGGATGTACCTCTGCTTCCATATGTTCCCCAACCCATAGGTATCATGTCAGTATCCCCGTGAAGCACCTCTATGGAATCGACAGGCACACCAAGCACATCCGCAACTATTTGAGCGTAGGTAGTATCGCCTCCCTGACCATGAGAGTGCGCACCTGAAAGGACTGTTACCTTACCCGTAGGATGAACACGCACCACCGCACTTTCCCATTGTCCCGCTTGCAAGCCTACAGCTCCAACAACAGGTGAGGGTGCAAAACCGCATATGTCTATACTTGAAACTATACCTATGCCTATATATCTTCCCTCTTCCCTCGCTTTTTTCTGCATATCTCTCAAAGCCTTGTAGTCCACAACTTCCTCAAATTTTTTGAGTACCTTACCGAAGTCTATAGAGTCATAAGAAAGCCCAGTTACAGTTTGGACATTCTCACCCGCTGGAAGGTAGTTTTTCTTTCTTAGCTCAAGGGGATCCATACCAAGCTCGTCCGCCACAATGTCCATCATCCTTTCAAGTAAAAATATAGCTTCAGGTCTTCCCGCTCCTCTGTCCGCATCAAGGAGCATAGTGTTTGTAAAAACTCCGTGCATCACATAATCAAAAGCCTCTATCTTATAAGGACCGGGAAGTATTAGACCGTGAAGTACTGTGGCGACACCAGGAGCTACAGTTGCCAGATAAGCCCCCATATTAGCGTAACTTTTACCCCTTATTCCGAGTACTCTTCCATCATTCTTTACAGCGAATTCAAGTTCCGCAAGAAAATCCCTCCCGTGCAATGACGCTACAAAATGCTCACTTCTCGTCTCTACCCACTTTATAGGTCTTTTGAGCAAAATGGAAGCGTAAGAGACTATAAGTTCCTCATTGTATATGTCTATCTTTGCTCCAAACCCACCACCTACATCAGGTGCTATGACCCTGATTTTATGCTCGGGTAGACCTAAAACTACAGAGAGGTAAAATCTGTGTATGTGAGGGTTCTGAGAGGTAACCCATAAGGTTAGCTTACCTGTGGCAGAATTGTAATCGGCTATGCAAGCTCTCGGTTCCATAGGTACAGGTGCAGCTCTGTTTACGTATATCCTTTGCTTTATTATCCTGTCAGCCTCGGAAAAGACCTTATCTACATCTCCGTTCTTTACATGCCACCTTAGGGCTATATTACCCGGTGCCTCTTCATGAACCAAAGGAGCACCTTCTTGTATAGCTTTTTCAACACTCGCTACCGCCGGAAGCTCTTCATATTCAACCTCTACAAGCTCAGCAGCATCAAAGGCTTTTTCTCTGCTTTCTGCTATCACCAGAGCTACAGGCTCACCTACATACCTAACTTTATCAACCGCGAGCAGATACCTCGAAGATACATCCGCACTGACTTGATTACTGTTAGGCACTATCCATGCGGTGAAGTTTTTACCTACCTTATCCTTTATGTCCTGTCCAGTAATCACAGCTATTACGCCTTCAACCTTCTTTGCCTCTTGCGTGTTTATACTCTTTATCCTACCGTGAGCAACCTGAGATCTCACAAATACCGCATAAGCCATCCGCGGTAGCTTTATATCCTCCACATACTGCCCCAAACCCCTTATAAGCCTGTCATCCTCAAACCTTCTCAAAGGTTTTCCTATAACCATGACAACACCTCCTTTACTTTGCTACTGCTGTTTTTTCTTTAGCATACATTATCGCTTTTACGATATTTTGGTATCCCGTACATCTGCAGAGATTACCCTTTAGGAGCTTTCTTACCTTGTCTTCGTCAAGTTCTTCTTCGGTCTCAAGTATGTCGCAGGACACTATCATCATACCCGGAGTACAAAAACCGCACTGAAGACCGTGTTCTTCTTTGAAGCCTTCTTGCACGGGATGAAGCTCCGAATCTGAAGCAAGTCCTTCAACCGTTATTATCTCTGCACCATCAGCCTGAAGGGCTAACACGGTACACGATTTGACTGCCTTACCGTTCATAAGAACGGTGCATGCACCACAACTGCTCGTATCACACCCTACGTGCGTTCCAGTCATATTGAGCAGTTCCCTTATGGCATACACGAGCAGTGTTCTGGGTTCCACCTCCAAGGTGTAAGGGATTTTGTTGATAGTGAGGCTTACCCTCTCTTTCATGATTGCACACCTCCTTCTGAGAGATAAACGTAACAAACTTACTTTGAAAAATTATATTTCCCATATATACTTCTGTCAAGTAGAATTTTTTTTCCAAAGTTAGAGTGTTTGATACCTGAAAGTAAATTAAGAAAGACGATAAAAACATAACTATATTCTTATAAATAAGAGAAAATAAAGGGTTTTTCCAAAGGAAAATCTAAAAATTCAACGCCATACCCACATAGTAATTTCTGCCTGGTCCTGGTTCGTAATATCTTCCGCCTGTTGCATTCGGTACAACGGATGTCACATACTTTTTATCAAAAAGGTTCTCAATTCTAAAGAAAGCATCCAAACTGTAACCAAAAATATCAAACCTATACAAACTTTTCAGGTTTACTATAGTGTAGCTTTCCGCACTTGCGGTATTACTGTTGTCCGCCCAAACCTTGTCCGCATACTTTACATCAACAGAAGCTAAGAATTTCTTTGTGGGTTTCCACCCAAACTCACAAAAGAGGGTATGTCTGGGTATGCCAGGAATCTTCTTACCTGATTTGTTTATGCCATCCGTGTCTATAAAGTCCTTAAAGGTGGCTTCCATGTAAGTGTACGCCAACATGGTATAAAGATTAAAGGGAAGCTCATGTGTCAGATAAAATTCAATTCCCCTCCTTTCTGTCTTTCCAGCATTCACATAGTAGTTCGTACCCGGAAATAGTTGCTTTGGCACAAGTTCGTCTGAAGTTCTCACCAGAAAGATGGATGTGTCTAAATAAGTTCCGCTTGCAAGAAGCGTCTTTATACCAGCCTCGTAGTTGTAGAACTTAGAAGCTTTTAAGTTCTGATTTAAACCACCAGGACCGGAAGGCGAGTTTATAAGCTCTATGAGGGTTGGTGTTATAAAGCCCCTGCCCACACCCGCATAAAGATTTACCATCTTAAGTGGTTTGTAACTCATCGTTAACGCCCAACTTGTGAATTGAAAACTTCTATCGCCTGACACCAACAGTAAGGAGGGAGAAAATCTGTTATAATCAGCGCTAAAATCCACTTTTGAGTATCTTGCACCTCCACTCAGTTGCAAACTTTTTGTAATGTCAAAACTCATAAGCGTATAAAGTCCTACGTTTTTCACATTGCTGTTTTGGGTGTACTGGAGCGTCCCCTTACTTCCATTTACATTTTGGAAGTTGCTTCTATCTTCTTTCATAAAGTCTGTATCTAAACCTAAGGTAGTCTCTAAACTTCTTTCCCCAATCCTAAACTTACTAAACCAATTAAGACCTACACCGTAATAATCTCTTCCGAAATCGTTCACTATTACGGGTGTGTATCCAGTAAAGTCCCTGTGTCCGAAATACCCTGTTATCTTAAAAGACTGATTTGGCGAAAGTTCATGCTGGTAAAGGAACCCTATTTCTCTGTTTTGTATGTTTTCTCTCGCATCGTTTGCCTTATACATAGGAGCCGCTTGCTTTGAGTCTTTTTCAAACTCGGTTTTGGTGAGAGCACCCGGATCCTTGGCAAATGGTTCATCAAAGAGGTGAATAAATAAGGTTAGAGATGATCTATCCGTGATCCCTATAGTGGTTTTCAAATTTGCGTAATTTCTCCTCGCTGAGCTGTGATCACGAAAACCGGTTGTATAAAGAGATGTAAGACCAAGCATATAATTGAACTTTTCTATCTGTCCACCTACCTTAAGGTTTTCTTTATGGAAGCCGTAACTTCCGCCCGATATCTTGAGTCCTGTCGAGAGGGGTTTCAGTCCTCCATCCTCGCTCTCAAAATAAATTATGCCACCTGCGGAATTACCATAAAGAACCGCAAGTGGACCTTTTAAAACCTCAACGTGCTTTATAAAACTCATATCAAGCTTATCTATATCACCTTGACCATCCGCCATGGTGAGTGGAACACCATCCCAAAAGAGCTTTATTTCCCTTACACCGAATTGTGTCCTCGCTCCAAAGCCTCTTATGATTATCTTAGCATCTTGAGCAAAATTTCTGCCTCTGTCTTGTGCATAAACACCGGGAATGCGAGACAAAACGTCAGCAGGCTGAAGGTTAGGAAGGGCTGTCTGGATATTTTCCTTTTCCACAGTACCTGCCGAGGTAGATAACTCAAATAAAGATTTTCTTTCTCTTGTAGCGGTTATGACGATGGGTGGAGCTTGTGCATCCTGTGCGAGGGAAATTCCAGTGAAAACGATCAGAAAAAATATACCAGAAAAACCCTTTCCCTTCACAGCACACCCCCTTTATGCGTTATCAAGGATTTATCACACAATTATCGCACGGTAATATGGGTATGCCATTGCTAACGAGAAGGCTCTTTATAGCTTCCTTTTCTCCCACAATAGCTTCCTCCACATACTCTTTCATGTGTGTGTCCCCTTTTCTTACACCTATGGCTACCTTATAATCAAGCCTCACACTACTCTGACCTTCAGGATTGGGTAGCACCATCTTGAGTTTACCGTTATACTCTTTGACAAAATATCCAGCTATAGGACCCCAAAGTACCGCTACATCTATCTTTTTGTCAAGAAGATCCTTTATTATCTGCAGGTTTGGATTGTCCTCAGGTCTATTAAAAGAGTCATAAAAACTGTTGTAGCCCACATAGTTGGTAATGCCTCTATCCTTGAGGTAAAAGAAGGCAGGATTATTAACTATGCCCCCTATTTTTAGTTTGCTAAGTATGGGATCATCAATACCCTTTATATCAAAACCGCTATCGCTCCTGTAAACGAGAACGTATGTGGATCTAAATAGAGGTTTGGTATTTAAAGTAAGTTCATAACCAGCAGGTACACCTACCACAAAATGGCAGGCTTTTTCCACAAGCGTATGCCTCACAAACCCCATCTGCATCGGGAAAAAGTAGCGCTCTACCTTTTGTCCGTGATAGCTCGCTATTAGTTCCTCTATTTTGTTGTATATGCCCTTTCCCTGCATATCAAAGAGGGGAGTAAGTCCCGGATCACTGCATGCGGTCAATCCTTTAGGTGCGGATAGAGAAGTAAGCGGTATAAAGAAAAAAGGTAGAACCATAAACTTACCTACCACTCTCCATGGCAACCCAATTTTTTCTCTCATAATGTTTAATAATATAGCGTGTTAAAACTTTGAGTCAAGGTGTATCTATGCTTCCCCACGCTCTGGGAAAAGCCACTGCACCCCATGGTTTGCCTAGATTATCCATGCTCTTTATAAGACGAAGGTCCTTAGTATCAAAAAAGAGAACGTTCTTTGAGTTTCCACATGGAACTACAAGCTTCTTATAATCAGAGGTGTAAGTAAAATGCCAGCATCTTTTGCCTGTTTGAAGGAACGCCTTTTTACTCAAAGTTCTCGCATCATAGATATCAAGCTTTCCAGCTCTAAAGGATGCTACTATAATTTCAGAACCATCTGGACTATATGTTACGCCGTAGGGACCGGCATCAGTTTTTACGGACCTGAGGGGTTTAAAGTTATTATCAAGCAAGATCATATTATTTGAACTTTCAAAGGTGACCGCGTAATAATTCCCATCCGGTGAACACACAACACCGCGCGGTCTCTCACCGTAGGGCTTTAGGTTTACATCTTTAAGCTTTTTCTTAGTATCAAGATCGTAGACTGACAAGCTGTTTTCACCTTCGTTGGTAACAAGCAAGTACTTTCCATCTTTTGAAAAAGCCATACCCTCGCTCTCTTTCCCTCCCTCAAACTTAAAAGATACCTTCCAGTTTTTGGTATCTATAGCAACTATGTACGCTCTTTCTTCCTTTCCTGTCTCTTCGTACGTTACAAAGAGTAAATCCCTTTTGGGATGCACTTTTACGAATTCGGGATTTTCACCCAGGGGTATCTCTTTGACTATTTTCCAATTTTCTGTGGACACTACTAAGAGCTTTCCGAGTTTTTTTGAAGCTACAGCCAGATACTTACCATCCTTGGTAACCCCTATACCTCTTATTCCTAAATCCTTTAACTCAACGCGTTTTACAAGTTCAAGTTTATCCGCATCTATCACGTAAATTCCCTCTTCTTCATCACTCACAAAGACATAAGATGCAAAAGCTTCAACGCAAGTAAATGCACTTACAAAGAGAATAAAAAGGTAACGCATATCCATCCTCCAAAATTGTTATATTTACAAAAAAAGTTATCAAAAATAAAAAGGGGCAGACAAAACTGCCCCAACAGGATTTCAATCTTACTCAAGAGAGAACACGTAGAGGACACCACTCATAGTAGCCTGTCTGTATAGATCAAGCTCAAGTGAGAGGTTGGTGGAACCCAAAGCGCCGTAAGGGTCATTGGGATCAAGGTTTGCGGTTACGGGAAGACCTGCCCATCCACCTATACCTGAGTACACAGCAACATACTGCTTACCATTCACCTCAAAGGATATGGGGTTACCTATAATGCCTGAACCGAGCTTTTTAGACCAAAGAACTTTGCATGTTTTTAGATCAAAGGCTCTAAACCAGCCATCCATAGTCCCGTAAAATCCTACACCACCCTTTGTGACAAGTACACCGCTCCATGTAGGATACTTCTCATCTATGTAGCACTTTATCTCACCTTTAGCCGGATCCCATGCAATGATCCTGCCGTAATGCCCAGGTGTCTTGGAAAGTCCGTGTATGGGTGATTTATGCTCATAGAACTTCATCAGCACGTTAGCACCGACATAAGGAGCGCCTTCCGTATACTTGGTTTCAGCAGGTTCATAATCCATACACCATTGATTGGTAGGTACATAGACAAGTCCAGTGTCCGGACTGTAAGCTGCTGGTTGCTGGTCCTTTCCACCCATAGCTGATGGACAAACATCTTTCTTGTTATCACCGGGTTTCCAGGGCGATTTAGCCGGATCTTTTACGACATTGAAGGTATGTCCATCCCTTGCATGCCTTTCATCCCAGCTTTTCGCCCAGTTTACGTAAACGAAGGGCTTTGCGTATATGAGTTCTCCAGTAGCCCTGTTAAGTAAGAAGGCAAAACCATCTCTATCAAAGTGTATCAAAGCAGGTACCTTCTTACCTCCCACATTGACATCAAGCAGTATCATCTCGTTTACACCGTCATAGTCCCATTCATCGTAAGGTGTCATTTGAAATGCCCATACTAACTCACCCGTATCTGCATCACGAGCAATTATGGATGTGGACCATTTGTTATCATATCTTCCGCTTTGGCACTCTTCCCACGTGCTTGCGCTGCACCTTATGTAAGGATTCCAGGTGCCGGGATTGCTCGTCCCGTAATATACTAAGTTAAGCTTAGGGTCATAGGCAAACCATCCCCAAACGGTGGCTCCTCCTATCTTCCACTGATCACCCTGCCACGTGTTCACACCAAGACCCTTATACTTGGCGGGAGTCCTTGGACCATAGCACATGTCCTGATCTGGACCTTGATTGTAGCACATCCAGACACGCTTTCCTGAGTTGAGATCATAAGCGGCAACTCTTCCACGCACGCCAAACTCACCACCGGATATACCCACTATCACTTTATCCTTTGCAACTATGGGAGCCGCAGTGATGGTTTCACCCTTGTAGGGGTCCGCGTGCTTTACTTTCCAAAGCTCTTTACCCGTCTTTGCATCAAGAGCTATAACATGGCCATCAAGGGTATTCATAACTATCTTGCCGTCCGCATAAGATATACCCCTCATAACTGTATCACAGCAAGCAACCGCAACCGCCCTGTCATCTTGCTGAGGGACGTATTTCCAGAGTATCCTGTAATCGTTCCCCTTGCTTATATCTAAGGCGTAAACTATGTTGGGATAAGCGGTTTCCACATACATAACGTTTCCTATCACGAGAGGTTGACCTTCATGCCCCCTAAGCACACCCGTGGAAAAACTCCATGCTAAGTCCAGGTTCTTCACGTTACGGGTATTGATCTGACTAAGAGGAGAGTACCTGGTTAAATGATAGTCTCTCCCCGGCGCTGGCCAGAGGCTGGCCTTGTGTGAGAGCTGTTCAACCTCAGGGTTAGCAAAAGACAGACCAACCCATAAGGTTGCAAAAAGCATAAACAGAAAGAGTAACCTGTGATACACCCTCCGCTTCATGGAAGCACCTCCTACAAAGATTTTAAAAACATGTATATTTATAAACGAAAATAGGAACTTTGTCAAGCATTTTTTGTTTTAAGAATATAACAAAATTACTAAAATAAACTTATAAGAACATGCTTATAAAGTTAAACGCTTCTTTTTTGAGTGCAGTTTAAAGATACACTTGTTTTCCTCTTTTCTCTCAAAGTAAGCGTCTCCGTATGTATAAAGACCACCCCAACATAGATAACAAAGGGGATGTTCCAAGGGTTTTTTAGTTATTAATAATTCCTTAAAAGGACAGTTTACTTTGACCTTATCTTCGTATTTTTCAATAGTATGATTAATAATTACCTTTTTACCTGCGAGTTTCAAAATGGGAACCAAAGTGCCTAATCCGAAAATTTTTTCAAAAGTTTCTAAAGCATGTGCGATCCGCTCTGTCTCCGTACCTTTTGATTGCTCGGCAAACCTTTTGAACATAAGGCTTACACTTTCACCAGCTACTGCTTTTAAAAACAGTTCTATGTCTTCTACTCGCATGATCACTGAATTTATCGGCGAACTGTTAAGATACTGTTAAAGCTTCCTTAACTATATCTTAACAGTCGGAACTTAATATGTAAAAGCAGGAGGAAAGCTATGGATATTGTCTCTTACAGCTTTTCTGAAGAACAAATTAATGAACTTACACGGCTTTTAGATCGTTTTGTCAGAAACGTGGGTGTAGATATAGCACTTTTGAGTGACGAAGGAGGAAGGCTCATAACTTTCGCACCTCAGATCGAAAATCTAAAAGCGCTGTCCCTGAGAAGTGCGGTGGTGTCTGCTGCGGTAAGTGGAGCTTTGGAGTATTTAGAAAACTTTGTGGATCAGGGAAGAACTCTCTATGTAGCTGGGGTTACAAAAAGCGTATATATGCTGAAGTCCGAGTATTCCTTTCTCTTTTTCTGCTCTTTTCCCAACAAGATACCCATAGGTAGCGTAAAGCTCTTTAGTGAAAGACTCATAAAGGAGATATCTCCCATCCTTCGGAGTGTAAGGGAAAAATCCAATGTTGAGCGCACCATAAAGTTTGAGGACATAGCCATATGATAGAGCTTCGCATACTCTATCACGGTCTTGGTATGGCTGGCAAAACTACCAACCTGGAAAAGCTAAAAGAACTGTACAGAGATGTGGTTTTTGACAGGTTTCACCAGCATACCAAAGAGGGGAGAACCGTTTATCTTGATATGCTCAGTCTTAAGCTTAAAACCCGCTTAGAAAATGTGGATCTCATCGTTTCTCTCTTTACCACTCCCGGACAAGAAAGGTTTGCACTTATGAGACCTTGGCTTTTTGGACATTCATCAGCTGTAGTTTTTGTCTTTGATTCATCAAGAAGTGTGGAAGAAAATATAAGGAGTTTTCAGGAAATAAGAGATCACGCAGGTGGGTTAGTTGTGCAGGCAAATAAAAGGGATGTAGAAAACGCTATTGAGCTTGAGGAGGTGAAAAGGATATTTAGTGATTATACTGTAGTCCCTGCGGTAGCGATAGAGGGCATAGGTGTGATAGAAACTTTCAGAGAAGCTCTGAAGGTAGCTTTAAATGGTGCAAGAAAGACTTCCTCAACTCCTTAAAGAGGTAAAACCTCTGCTCGGACCTATAAATAGGGAGGCTGTTAACCTGAAATGGATTCTTGAAATCCATAGCTCTTCTCTTCAAACAGGCTTGTACAAGCTTCAGTCTCTTGAGGAAACTTCTTACCTGCCTATGATAGAGGGGAACCTTTTAGGAGATTTAGAAAAAGATTTTGATATGCTTAGCTTTTACAGAACAGTGAAAAATTTTCTTATACATACTTTTAGACTTTCACTGTCTAAGGAAGTGCCTCTATATAGGGGGAATCCAGTCTGGATCAACATGGAAAGCATTGGCTTTAACATTAAAGAGCTTTTCGTAAAAATAAGAGATTTTGGGATTAATGGTTTTGTAGAGGTGGAGGACAGAGTAGAGAAAAGAAAAGGATACATTTTTTTACAAAACGGGTATGTGGTATCTGCGACCTTAGGACAAGAAAAGGGGGAAAAGGCTTTTAGATCTATTCTCAGAAGTCTCTTAGAAAACGTCTGTCTCCTCAATATTTACGAGCTTAGCAATACAGTGCTTAGCTTCCTGCTTTCCGAATACAAGAACTTTTCTGTCTTTTGGGAACTTGAAGATGCAGAAAAAACTCTTTATGAGGTATCCAAAGCTCATACTGATACTATTGCACTTTTAGTAAGCGTAGCTCTGCAGGATTATGGATACAAAGTGTACATGGATGGAAAGTTAGCGTATGAGGAAGCTTTTTGCGATGATGCTCCTTTTTTTGAACTTTACTTCACTAAGAGCTTTAAAACCTTAGATTTCTTCATACCTGAAGATTATCTCTCAGAAGATGACAAAATTAGGGTATTAAGGAGCGATGAGGGTTCTACTATTATATATTTTTGTCCTGCCTGCTGGAGCGTCATATCCCAAAAGGACAAAACATGCCCAAACTGTGGGTATGACCTTACAGAATTTCACAAGATGCCTTATGAATACAAACTTCTCATGGGACTTGAGCATCCTATTTTAGAAATGAGAATGAATGTTATACACACCATAGGTATGAAAAATCTTAAAGAAGCCCTGCCTCAGTTTGAGTATATGGCAAAGAGAGAATCTAATCCCATACTGCTTCTTGCAATAGTTGACGCTTTGGCTAAGATGACCCACCCCGAAGCCTTAGAACTTTTGAGAAAGCTCTCTTACCACAGCTATCCACTGATACGCTCAAGGGCAAGACACACTCTGGAAAAATTTATAAGATGGAAGAAATGACTAACTGTCTAAGGGCTTCCATAAAAATGGGGTGGTCCTTTAGAGTAGGGATTCTCACAAAGCTCTCAACACCAAGATCCTTCGCAAGCTTCCCGTAAAGTATATCAAGTTCGTAAAGTGTTTCGGAATGTTCACACACAAAAGACACGGGTATTAAAGCTACATGTCTGAAACGTGCGCTAATGATTTCCTCCAAAAGTTTGTCTGTGGGAGGCTCCAACCATTTTATGGGTCCTAACTTACTTTGGTATCCCAGAGCGTAAGATACTCCGGGAAAGTTCTTCATTATGAGTTTGACAGTTTTTTCTGTTTCCTCCTTATAGGGATCTCCGCTTTTTATAACTCTTAGGGGAAGACTGTGAGCGCTAAATAGGAAAAAGTAATTCTTCCAATTGTGCAGATTTTCCTTTATATTTTCCACCATAGCCTTTATGTAAAGAGGGTGATCGTGGTAAGACTTTATCTTAACAACTGGTACCTGCGGAAATTTTTTAAAAACCCTTTCAAATTCATTAAAAGATGATCCTGTTGTAGTTTTGCTGTATTGCGGATACATAGGGAGTAAGACTATCTTTTGTATATCCTCTTTGAAAAGCTCCTCAAGGGCTTCTTCAATGAAGGGATGCCAGTATCTCATAGAAATAACCACCTTAAAGTTTTCTCCGAGTAAATTTTGGAGAGCTTTCGCCTGCTTCTGAGTCTGCTCCCTTTGGGGAGATCTTCCTCCCATGATCTCATAATAATGTCTCGTTTTTTTCGCTCTTACTTTTGAAATAATGCGAGCAACAGGTTTTTGAATGATTTTCGGTATCTCTATAATGTCGTGATCAGAAAAGAGGTTGTAAAGAAAGGGTTCTACTGCAGATAAGCTATCAGGACCTCCCATATTGAGAAGCACAACGCCTACTTTACCCATCTGAGACTCCCACAAGTACATTTTTAACTGGAAAAACCTTTGATATACCACCTTTGCTACTTACACCTATGAGTCTATCCGCATAGGAAGCCAACACTTCTCTAAGCGTAACAACTATAAACTGAGCGTTCTGGGATCTGCTCTTTATAAGCTCTCCTACTCTTTTGGCGTTTGCCTCATCAAGGTGTGCATCCACCTCATCAAAGTAATAAAAGGGTGAGGGTTTGTAGTCTTGTATGGCAAAGATTAGAGAGAGTGCAACGAGCGTTTTTTCCCCACCCGATATAGCTTCTAAATACTGTACCTCTTTACCTTTAGGCTTTACTACAAGGTTTATACCACCCGCAAAGGGATCTTCCGGCTTTTCCATCTGCATATACGCCTTTCCACCGGGAGAAAGCTCAGCAAATACCCTTTTGAGACTCCCGTTTATACTCTCAAAGGCTTCCATAAAGGTTCTCAATTTTTTTGCCTCTATTTCCTCAATCATCTGCTTTATCGCTCTTTTTTCCTCACTGAGTCTTTCGTACCTTTCTATATAATCTTTGTGTCTAACTTCGTACTCTTTGTAATCCTCTTCGGCTTTAAAGTTTATGGTTCCGAGAGCTAACATCTCTCTCTTTACGGTATCCATAGCTTCTCTTATTCTGCTGTAACTCTCCTTTACTTCCTCAAGCTCTCCTGCAAACCCAAGCTCTGAAAGTTTATTCATGATGTCTTTGAGTTTTTCCTCAAGCTTTGACATCTCGGCTTCCCATCTGGTAAGTTCCTCCTTCCTGCTTTCTTCTTGGAGTCTGAGTTTTCCAATTTTAACCTGCATATCTGTGCAGATTTCTTCCAGCTTATCTTTCATTGAGTAAAGCTTGTAGGCTGTGCGTTCAAGTTCCTTTACACTCTCCTCAAGTCTGACCTTTTCTTCCCTCAGATGTTTTATCTTTTTTTCTATATTGATTATGGTGTCCTTTGCGCTCTCAAGAAAAGCCAGTTTTCTGTTTATCTCCATTTGGAGATTTTGGATATCCTTTTGAAGGTCTTTAAGTTTTATATTGAGCGAAAAGCTCTCTTCCTTGAGCCTGTCAAGAAACTTTTTGCTCCTTTCATACTCCTCTCTGAGTCCCTCTATACCTGACTGTTTGTAGTATTCAAGTATAGACTGCCTTTTTATCATAAGATTGGAGAGTTTCTCCTCAAGGTAAGATATATCCTCTTCAAGGGCTTGCCTTTCTTTTTTGAGATTCTCTTTTTCTTCCACGAGCATTCTAAGATAATCTTGTGCTTTTGAAAGCTTTTCCTCCACCTCTTTTATCCTTTCAAAACCAGCTTTGTCAGATTCTTGAAGCTCTTTTGAACGCCTTTCAAGTACTCTCAGTACACCTTCCTTTTCTATGAGTTCTTCTCTAAGGCTTTTTAAAAGCTTTTCAGTTTGCTCCTCCTCGAACCTGAGTTTTTCCTCAACTTCGGAAAGTCTCCTTAGCTCCTCTATGTAAAACTCTCTTCCGAGGTCACCTCTGCTTTCAAGGTATCCACCGCTGATAACTCCAGTCTTTTCAAAGAGTTCGCCTTCAAGAGTAACCATCCTGTAATTGCCAATTCCCAGATCTTTCGCACTCTGAAAGTCTTCAACCAAAAGGGTGTCTCCGAAAACGAACCTCACAGCCCTTTCAAATTTCCTATCGTACTCTACAAGATTCACAACAAAGTCTATAAAGCCCTTCCTTCTGGGATAGGATGGAAGATCGGGAGCTTTTATTCTGTTAAGAGGTATAAAGTTAATTCTTCCCCACCTCACCTCTTTTAGTCTCTGAATACACTCTTTAGCTACATCTTCGTCACGTACCACCACATAGGAAAGTCTCGCACCACCGGCGGACTCCACCGCTTTTATATACTCAAAGTCCTTTACTTTTATAAGTTGCGATACCCTGCCATAAACACCTTCTATATCCTCAAAGGGTAGCGCATCACCTTCACTATTTGCGAGCTTGGTTTCAAGCACAGCCTTTTCCTTAAGGATCTCCTCTTTTTCTTGTCTTATTCTCTTTAGCTTGCCTTCAAGATTTTCAATCTCCGCCTTTTTCCTCTTTATAGATATCTCTTCCTCTTTATACATTTTGCGATAGTTTTCCATCTTCATAAGGTTCTCACCCATCTGTGATTTTAGCTTTTCTACTTCTTCTTTGAGCTTTCTCGTGTCTTCCACGATCCTCTCACCCTTTATTTCTATCTCTCTGAGTTTTATATCTATTTGGGACACACGTTCTCTTTTCTGATCAAGCTCCTTCCTTATAGAGCTTATCTTCTCTTCGGTTGCGTGTGCTTCCTCAAGGGAAACTTTAAGTCCCTCTTCTTTGCTCCTGAGGTTCGCATAGAGAGATTCAAGCCTCTCTTGCATAAGGGTAATACTTCTTTCCTTTTCGGATATCAGGATTTTAAGATCTTTTTCCTCATCCAAGAGCTTTTCAAGATTTGCCCTTAGGCTTTTGAGGTGTTCCTCACTTTTGAGTATATCTTCCTGTGTCTCTTCCTGTTTTTGCAAAAGCTCTTTTATATTGCTTTCTATATGCTCAATGTCGGAACTTAACTTTCCGAGCCTTTCCTTAAAGGGAAGTAGCTGGGAATTTATGGACTTTAGCTCATCTTCTCTCTTAGTATACTCGGTTTCCAGATCTTTTAGATCTTGCCTTATTCGGGAAAGCTCAAGCTTCCTTTCCTGCGCAGATGCTTGGAGGCTTTCAAGAGTTTGGCTTACACTTCTTGCATCTTTTACAAGCAGTTTTATCTGCAGGTCTGTTAATGCGCTTTCCAGCTCCCTATACTTTCTCAACTTTTTGACATCAGTTGATAACCTCTCCATCTGAACTTCCATCTCGTCTATCAGGAGTCTAAGCTCCCTCAACTTAAGTTCTACATCCCCAAGATCCGTAAGCGCTTTCTGTTTTTTCTCCTCATATTCGCCTATGCCCGCAACTTCTTCTATAAGTTTCCTTCTTTCTACAGGGGTCATTTTCAAAAAGCGTATGACATCACCTTGCAAAACTATGTTGTATGCGTTCTCGTAAAGACCAGCCCTTGAGAGAAGCTCCTTGAGATCTCTCTCTTTCACCACACTACCGTTTATCCGGAAAGTGGTTCTTCCGTCTCTTTCCACCTTTCTTGAAATCACTATGTGTTGGTCCTCCACTGGAAATGCGCCTTCATTCTTAAAATGCACCTCAACATAAGCAAAATCGCTACTTTCTCCGTCTTTTGAGTATATTAAGTAAGATAGATTTTTTGCCCTCAGGGTCTTGGCTGTTGCAAGACCTAAAGCGAAAGATATGGCATCCCCTATGTTGGATTTCCCAGCACCGTTTGGTCCCACAATGCCTACAAAACCTGATCCTAAGGGGATCTGCGTCCTCCCCCTTCCGTAAGACTTAAAACCCTCCACCAAAATTTTCTCTATCCACGCCCGCATCAATATAAATTTATAGCATTCCTTTAGTCCATATCGTGTTTTTCAACTGGGTCTTCCACAGGTTTTCTGGGGGCTTCCACCTCATAAAATCTTTCTTCCAACTTTTTGAGTATCTTAGGAAGGGTAGTGTACTCCATTTCCTCAGATGGGAGTCTGTGAGGTTCAAAGATACCCTGTCTCCTTAGTATGTCAGCTATCACCTGAGCCTGCTCTCTTGCTTTGTCAAAGGCGGGATCGTCAAAGAGATCTCTCGGACCAATTAATTTGCCTTCTGCAAGCTGATAGCCTGCAGCTATAACCCTAGGTGGTCCATCAAACCTGGTAGGTTTGGCATCTTTAAAGGATACAGGCATGAGTGGTCCGTTGTGAGATCCCCTCATCCATCCTTCCACTATCCACGGTCTTGCAAAAGGCTCAAGGATCTCACCTACAGCAGGAAATCCAGCCTGAGCTCTCACTATCATGACAGGATCGTCCTTACCAACATACTTACCTGCTATTAAAGAGAGCCTCTGAGTTGAGGCAACAGCAGCTATCTCACCGTCATTATTCCTCCAGACGCTTCTGACCGCATACCTCTCCACAGTACCTATGAGAGCCAAAAGTTCGTAAAGTTCTGATGGTGTAGAAAGCTTTACAGCTTTACCAGTGTAAGTGTCAAGAACTTCAAAAGTGAATCCATCGTGCATCTTGGGATCAATGACAAGTCCAGCGCACACCATAGGATCCGCAAACATCTCGTAAAGTGGGAGGCTCCACGCACTCGGAGCTGTCTTATCCGCAAAAAAGATTATTATAGGCTCAGAAGGTCTCTCCTCAAACTCCATCTCCGCAACGCCAGGACCCATACCTTTAACATTTCCGGAAAAGGCTGTAGAAAGAAGATCTTGACCAGCACCGTAAAGTTTGAGCCTTTTTGCTACCTCAGTTGCCTTTTCAAAGGCTCTCCAGGCTATGCCATGAACTATCTCACTATCCACACCGTGAGTATGCGTCATAACTATTGCTGTATCGTCACCACACGTAAGTATGTCAGCATCAATAAGCAGTCCTTTCTTCACCTCCTCTTTTACAAATTCTTCAATAGTTTCCACAAGTTCGGGATGTACAGCGGAGTGTCCCACATAACCCCCTACATCCGCTTTAATAACGCTAAGCGTCACTTTCATACCAAACCTCCTTTGATTTCTTCCCTATATTATACCCTATGAGGGAAAGCTTAAAGCTCCTTTTCCTGATAGTGTCATATAACTTCCTACTTGAGTATATCTCAAGCAAGGTAGTTCTTCCAGTTAGGTTCTTTCCAGAAGACCTTCAAAGCTTCATTACGCTCATATCTTTTGATTCAGCTCTCTATCTTGCCTGGCTCTTTGGCTACAGAAACAGCACAGTCCTATGGTTAGCTTACCTCTTTTTCTTCCAGATACTTGGGCTTTCCTTTATCACGCGCAGTTATACAGTTATAGCAGAGTATACTCCATCTTTCTTGCTAACACTCATCTTTCTGTGGCTCTTTGAATCCCCAACCGAGACGAATATAAGGAAGCTCTCCGAAGAAAGGAAGAGGCTTGAGGAGGATCTTGAGAGAAACAGAAAGGAGTTTGAGAATATCAAGGAACAGGTGAGATTAGCCGAAGAACTAATCAGCTCCCTCAAAAGAGAAAAGGAGGCTGTAGAGGAAAAACTTAATCAACTGAAAGATTTTCAAACAGCAGACAGGCAGGCTCTTTTAAAGGAAAGGGATGAACTTATAGAGAAGATAAGACAAACGGAAATGAGTCTCATCGAATACAGAAGCAGGCTTGAAAGAACAGTTGAAGCTAACAGAAAACTCTTTGAACTCCTTGAACTGCTACAAAGACAGGAGGAAAAGAGTCAGAAAGGTGAAATAGCAAATCTCAGAAAGGAGAGGAAAAAGCTTGTAAAAGAGGTTTTGGAGCTTCAATCTCTTTTGGAAATCTCAGAAAGTGAAAAGGATCAGCTCAGGATGGAATTGTCAAAACTCAGATCCCAGTTTGAAGCTCTTGGTAAGGAAAGGGACCTTTTAGCTCTTGATCTTGAACAGCTCAAAAAGAAGGTACTGAGCAAAGCAGATATATACAGGGAGGTGTTCAGCTTTATACTTGACAATGTGGAGATAGAGGACAGAGTTCTAAGCGAGTTTATGCACCTACCGCTTGATAAAAAAAGGGAATTTATAAAGGAACTTTTAATACTTAATATGAGGGATAGGGGAGAACCGCTGGAAAACATGAAAGGACTCAGAAATGTTTTTAAATTGAAGCCTAAAGGTGGTAGGATATACTTCACATACGGTCAGAATAAAAGGTGGAGGGTAATAGGTTTGATAGCTTCCGAAGATGACAAGGATAAGGAAAGATATGCGAAGGAAGTTTTGGTAAAATATATGCAATAAATACAGATCGGAGGTTTAGTATGAAAAGCTTAAAAGCATCCCTTGACGTGTTGACATCATTTAAACCGGATAAGTACATGGTGACAAACCTTTATCTCAATCTCTCACCCGAAGAAAGAGCTGACAGAAAGTATCTTTTGACCTTTAAAAACATGGTCAAAGAACAAAAGGAATACCTTTCAAAAAGGGAAATTGATAAAGAAGTTCTTGAATCTATAAACGAGGACTTTGAAAAAATTGAATCCTATTTGTTCCAACTTCAAAACGTAAAAGCATGCAGAGGCATAGCCATCTTCTCTTCAAGCGCGAAGGGACTTTTTGAAGTGGTTAAGCTCCCTTATGTATACAGAAACAGGCTGATGGTAACACACAACCCGAGGATAAGAGAAATAGCATCCTTAGACGAAGAGCTTGGAAGTATAGGTATTTTGTTAATTGACAGAAAACATGTAAAGTTCTACCTGATGGATCTGGAAGGTGTTTATGAAGTAGTGGACTTTCTTGAACCCCTCGCAACGAGATCTCACAAATTCCACAGTGGTGGTGGACTTCTCAAAGGTGCGCAAGGTAGCATGAGATACACAATGCCATCCAGGGTATCAGCTCCCAATATGGTACAGCACTCTTACGGCGAGTACAGATTTCATATGAGAATAAAAGAAGAAAAGCACAGACTTTTTAAATTAGCCAACGACGCTTTAATGGAGGCGTGGAAAGAATACAAATTTGACAAACTCGTAATAGGAAGTGATAGAGAAGACATAGGAGAAATAGAAAACCATCTACATCCGTATATACTCCAGAGGCTCACAGGTTACGTGCGCGTAAATCCAAGCGAAATTACCGACGCAAAATTAAAATCTTTTATCCTCGATCTTCTCTGGCAAAAGGATAGAGAACAGGAAAAGGATCTTTTGAAACAACTTGACGAACTTCAAGGCATGAAACTTGCTGTCAATGGCACAAGTCAGGTTTTGGAACAGCTCGCATCCGGAAATGTGAGAACTCTTTTAGTACCCGAAAGCTTTGAAAAGCCGGGTTACTTATGTTCTCAATCTCATCTGCCCACTCTCAAACCCGAATGTCCTGTTGAAGGCGAGTCGGTGTACGAGATCCCAGACATAGTTGATGAAGCTATAGAACTTGCTTTGGAGGAAAGAGCAATTATAAAAATTATAATAGATCCGCAAATGCAGAAAAAAATAGACGGACTTGCCGCCTTTTTAAGATTTCCCCTATGATTAATGAAAGAGTGATCGTATTCATAGATGGATCTAACCTTTTCCATGCTATAAGGTACTTAAATATCAGGATAGATTATCAAAAGCTCGTGGATTTTCTCACCGAAGGTAGGAAGCTTATAAGAGCCTACTTTTATGGTGCTATGCCTCATGAAAAGGATGTTAAAAAGAACACACCCGAGTGGGAGAGTCTCATAAGACAGAGGAGGTTTTTAGAAGAACTGTCACTGATGGGTATAAAGGTAAAGATAGCGCATCTTAAAAAGCTTCCATCAGGTGAGTATGTAGAAAAAGAAGTGGACATTATGCTGGCAACGGACATGCTTAGCATGGCATACATGGATACTTACGATACAGCCGTGCTTATAAGTGGTGACAGCGACTACTCTTACACAGTTGAGGAAGTACAGAGAATAGGCAAAAGGGTAGAGAACGCATCCTTTAAAAGGACAAGCTCCTATCAACTCAGAAAGATATGTGACAGATTCATACTTCTTGATGACTATTTGGACAGGTTTTTGGTGGAAGAAAAACCGGTGATAACTCAAGAGATAAGTTTCTGGGAGAGAATAGTGAGGATATGGAAAAGATCATGAAAGCTCTATCTTTGAAATGGAATGGTGAATGCGTAAAGAGGCTGGACTGCGTAGATAGCATTAAGGAACAAACCGCAGTCAGCGTGGGAAATTTTGACGGTGTTCATCTTGGACATAAATTCCTTATTGAAAGACTAAAAGAAGAAGCTCAAAAGAGGGAGCTAAAAACCGTCATCCTCTCCTTTTACCCACATCCTTTAAAGGTTTTAGCGCCCAAACAACTGCCTTGCGAGCTTACAAACCTTGAAGAGAAAATAGACATGCTTGAAACCTTAGGTATAGATTACGCTATTTTTCTAAGGTTTGATGAAAAGTTTTCTCTGATGAAAGCAGAAGATTTCGTGAGGTATATACTTTATAACAGGCTAAACACAAAATTTCTATTGGTGGGTTACGATTGGCGCTTTGGTTACAGAAGGGAAGGAGAAATAGAGCTTGCCAGAGAACTTGGAGAGAAGTTAGGTTTTGAGGTAAGTTCTGTAGAACCTTTTAGGTTGAACGATCACATAGTGAGTAGCACATTAATAAGGAGGCTACTTCACTCGGGAAGGCTTGAGGAAGCCCGGGTATATCTCGGAAGATCTTACTGGGTAAGAAGGAAGGTGATAAAAGGTGATGGAAGAGGGACGATTATAGGTATACCCACAGCCAACCTTGAAGGTACTGAAAATCTTTGTCTGAAAGAAGGTGTTTATGCAGTAATCGTAGAAGATAACTTTCTGGGAGTTGCCAATTATGGATATAGACCAACCTTTAACGGTAGGAAGAAGGTGCTTGAAGTACATCTTCTTGACTTCAAAGGAGATATCAGAGGTAAAAAGGTGAAGGTGGAATTTGTAAAGTTTTTGAGGGAAGAAATAAAGTTTAACTCCGTTGAAGAGCTAAAAAAGCAGGTAAAGCAGGACATAGAGTTAGCCAGAAGTGTTTTGAGCTGAAGCGAGTAGATGAGATATATACCTTATCTCCCCGTTTTTCAAAAGGGCAAAACCTTTTTCCATTCTATCTCTAAGTCCCTTTTTATTTTCAAGAAAGTCCTGAAGGGTTTTTGGCTCTCCGTGAGCCTTCAGCATATACTCTCTCTTTTCACCATTGTCAAAATAAATGATCACGGGAAGACAGTAAAACATGGAGTAGGCTCCCTCGTGGCATCTGTGTATTTCACCAGCCACCTGTATGCTCACACTTCTTGCAACTATATCTTCTTCCCTAACCATCTTTATAAATTATAAACCGAGTTCCTTCATCTTCCTCCAGAGGGTTGTCCTATGCATACCAAGAATCTTCGCAGCGAGACTTCTGTTTCCTCCCGTTTGCTCAAGTACCTGTCTTATTCTCTCTATCTCTTCCTCTTTTACAGAAGGCATACTATCCATATCAATGTGTATATCTTCTGGATTTATAATACTACCTCTGCAGGTGATTACCGCTCTCTCTATGAGATTTTCAAGCTCTCTTACATTGCCAGGAAAGTTATAGGAAAGGAGCAGTTTCATGGCTTCTGATGAGATACCTTTTATACGTCGTGAGTACATTTTTGAATACTTTTCTATAAAGTGATTTACAAGAAGAGGTATGTCTTCTTTCCTCTCTCTGAGGGGAGGAATGTGCAGTTTCACTACACCTAACCTGTAATACAAGTCTTCTCTGAACTGTCCGCGCCTTATGAGTTCCTTAAGATTTCTGTTGGTTGAGGCTATTATTCTCACGTTGGCTTTTCTTGTTTTTGTATCTCCGAGTCTTTCAAATTCCTTTTCTTGAACAAAGTGAAGTATTTTTGCCTGAAGATGCAGGGGCATGTCTCCTATCTCATCAAGAAAGAGCGTACCACCATCTGCAAGTTCTACCTTGCCGGGCTTATCTCTTACCGCACCAGTGAAAGCCCCCTTTACATGACCGAAAAGCTCCGCCTCAAGCAGTGTGTCGGGGATAGCAGTGCAGTTAACCTTTACAAAAGGTCCGTTTCTTCTTGGAGACATGTAGTGTATATACTTTGCCAAAAAACTTTTGCCTGTCCCAGTTTCTCCTTCTAAAAGGATGTTCGTATCATAATCAGAGATAACACTTATTTGATTAAGTATATTTCTGAAAATAGGATTTTTTGTTATTATCTTTATGTCTCCTTTTTCTAGTAAATTTGACATACTTTCTGGTACTATGTAGAAGGAAATCACAAAACCTTTTCCGATTTTTAGTGGAGATAACAAGATAGATGCTTTATGTATTCCGCATGGCGTTTCTATATATATATCAGTTCTCTCACCTGGGTTAGGAAGCTCTTCTAAACTTAATTTAACAATATCCTTTAAATTTTTGCCTTTTAGCTCTTCGTATTCTCTACAAAGAACTTTTTTTGCAATGGCGTTATAATCTATAACATTACCTCTATCGTCAACTATTAGAACCGCTTCAATTATAGAATTTAGAGTTACCTCAATAAACTCTTTTTGTTTTTTAACTTCTTCCATATAGAAGATCACTTTACTGACATCTCTGAATACTTCTATAACTCCCATAAATTCATCTCCTACAAAAAGCGGAGTTATACTAAGGCAAACGTGTTTTTCATTTTTAGTTCTAATATCGTATATTTGCACACCGCTTTTGTTTTCCTCCACTATATTCATGGGACAACTCTGACATATGGAAAAGAACGCTGGACATGGAGAACCAATTGAAAAACGCTCCTCCAAGATTTTTTCTGCACTTTCATTAAAGAACAGAATTTTTTTATCTTTACTAACTATAATAACACCATCAAATAATACCTGTAAAAAATGAACATTATTAAAGAAATCTAACAATTTCTTTTCCATGTTATAGTATTCCTCTTTCCTTTGCATAAAGCCCATATTTTTTATCTGCTTTAGCGATGTGACCGTATAACCATCCCCAACAATATGCCAAAGCTTCACTAAAAGATTTATAAGATCCACTCTTGACATATGGTAAAAGCTTCTGTACTTCTTCCCTAAATACCTTATGTAATCTCTTATGGTTCTCCAATTCTGGATAACCAATCGATTCCATAAATTTTTCTTCGTGATTTAGATGTTCTTCAACAAACCACGAGAGCTGATTTACAAACACTTTTTCAGCCTCCTGTCTTTTACCATCTTTTAAAAGTTCTGCTATTGAATTAAGCATATCAACAAGTACTTTATGTTCCTTATCCATCTCCTCAACCCCCGTAAGCAGATCACTTGTTAGTTCTATTATACTCATGTTTATTCACAAATTTAAAAAAAAAATAAAAAAAAGAGGAAAGGCGGGGAAGGGAGAACGGGGAGGGGAAAGGGGAGATACGCCTTATCATTTGGAACCACCTCCTTTCGTTCCTGTAGCCTCAATAAGTTTCTTTAAACCTTCTGGTAACTTATCTGTAGGAGGGTTGTAAATCCAAGGCTCATTAGGAACGAAGGTCCACGCTGGAGCTATACTGTTTGGATAACTTCCCAGAGGATGTATATAAAGTGGAGTAGGATTGTGTATGGTCATATCAGGGTCTGTAAGAGAGAAAAACGTTGGACCTTTCTCTTCATTCATACTACTAAAAAGTTTTATCTGAGACATTTGCACCTTATAGTAGTTCTGGTCTCCCTTAGCTCCGTGACATACCATACAGAATACCCCCACCTGTGAACCTCCCTGAGTATCAACTCTCAGATATTTCCAGTTAGGGTTGGATGGATGGGGATCATGACAGCTTACGCAACTTAACTTTCCGTCCACAAGGAGTTTCTCTGGAACTTTCGCAATTTTAGGATTTGGCTTCACACTTACCGGATGTGTCATATGAAGATAAATAGGTCTTATGTCAGCCCCGCCAAATTTTGAAAGGTTATGACAACCCAAACACAGGGCTTCTATTCCTGACACATTTTGCCCTGTTCTCGGATTCGGATATAATGTATTCTGCACTTTAAAAATCTTCTCCGCTTTAGCATAGTGAGGGTCGTGGCATCCAAGACAGTCAAGCCCTTCATGTGGACCCGCGGCCTGAGCAACTATAACTGCAAATGTAACTACAAAAAGAACTAACAGGAGACCCTTTTCACTCAGAATCATCTTTTTACCCCCGAGATCATTTATGAGATTCCTCGGCAAGAGCTTTAAATATGTCATTAAAAGATACCAGTTCATTTTTGACTATAACTCCTACATTGCCCATTACACACAAAGAGTACTCAGGTCCTGCAATCGCCCATCCATGAAGGGGAGACCAATTAAAGCCGGAAAGTACCGAAAATTCTTCAACTTGTTTTTTTGCTATAGAATTGTTCATAGCACAAACTTCTGCAAACTTTTTAGCTTGTTCTTCAGTAACTTCTCCTTTGTAAGCTACAAGTTCACCATTATCGGTGAACTCGCCAGCAGCAATTACACCGTTGATCTGCATGAGTTTGTCAAGATCTGCCATGATTACACCTCCTTTATAAGATTTTCAAATAGTATGCGAAACACGCTATCAAAGTCCGCATTTTTATATTCACAAAACACTCCTATGCTTCTAACTATACACGTCACATACTTACCCCCTGCAAGCATAAAACCCTCTACAGGATATAAGCCTTCCTTTTCAGTGTATATTGACCATCTATTTGACTTCATAATGTCTATAAAATGATTGGCAACATGTACCAGTGCTATTAATTCATCTATCTTTTCCGGCACATCCTCATAGCTGATCACATCACTGCAATGTACTAAAAAGTTACCAGCATTTGTAAACTCTCCTATTACTAAAACACCACTTATTTCTTTCAGTTTTTCAAATATCTTCTCCATCCTGAGTTTAAATATTGCAAAAACCATACCAAAAAATACCTTTCCATAAGCCCTTGATTTATCGTTATTTTTAGAAGAACCGTCTTTTGTTTATGTATTGCATGTTGCAACATTGTTGCAACAGGAGAGGTTATCTTTTATTCCTATTAGCAAAAACCCATTGATTTATCTTCTTCAACCTCTTCAAAAGGAGAGTACAGAGAGGTAGCTTTTTTCCGTGCATTCTCCATGCCCTCATATCCTCAATAAAAGCTTGGACTCTTGTCCTGACACTTCTACTACTTATGCCGCCGACCCGCATAATAACCAAAGTTTCAGGAATATACTCTACCTTTATAGTCCCAAAATGCACCACTCTTAACATAAACTCATAGTCTCCACCTATCTTAAAGGATTCACCATAAAAGCTAAACCTTTCGTACACTTTCCTTATAGAAAAGCCCATTTTTATACTCGCCTGCAGGTTTATACACCAACAATCCTATCTTAAGTCATATATTTTAGTCTCCTGACTACTTGAAAGTTCCAAGCAGTGGCATAAACTTTTATCCTTATGGTAAGGGAGATACTGAAGTTCCCTCATCCTATGTTGAA
>JBEULM010000015.1 GCA_041287335.1 Hydrogenobacter sp. | reverse complement strand
AAGCTTTTAAATGGTATGTCATCAAGTCATAAAGTCATCAACGCATAAAAGCATCTTGACATCAAGATGACACCCTTGACTTGCCTTTCCTTTTTAAAACACATACCATATTCAGTTGCCAAAAAATCAAGGGGTTTTTAGCACCCCTCACTATCTTTTACTATTATATCAAAAAATAGGCTATAATTTTTTTCACAATGGGGTACTCCTTAGTGAGGATAGTCATTTTTGCAATAGTGGTATTTTTTTTGATTGGTGTTTTCTTCGCGTGGCGATGGTGGGAGGACAAAAAGCTTTCGGAAATTTCTTATAAGGATTACGAAATAAGGCTTGCAATACAGTCGGAAAATTATGAGAAAGCTGAAAAGCTCGTACAGAGTGTAGCAAAAGAGCGCTCTCCATATACGCCCCTTGCTCTCTCTTATATGCTGTATATAGAAAGGAAGGGACAAGTTGGAGGTAACGATATCAAACTTCTTCAGGAGATACTGAGTTCCCTGAGAGATAAGGAACTTGTATCTCTTTACAAGGAGAGACTTGCTTACGCCTACTTTTCTGTGGGGAATTACCAGAAAGCCCTTGAAGTTTTAGAGAGCGTCAAAAGTGATGACTTCAATTATTATTCAGCCCAAATTCTGAAGGGTTTAGTACTTGAAAAGATGGGAAGAGGGGATCAGGCTAAGGCTGTATATTCACAGGTAGAAAAGCTTGCCAGAGGTACCTACTTTGGCAATCTCGCTTCAGCCTTCCTGATGGAGGAAAGATAATGGATCTGCTCATAGAAATAGGGACAGAAGAACTTCCAGCAAAGGTAATAAATCCGCTTCTTGAGTATTTAAAGGAAGCTGTAGGAAACATACTTGAAAGAAAGGCTACAAAGATATATGGGACTCCCAGGAGGTTAGCGCTTTATTACGAAAACTTTGAAAACAGAGCGCTGACACGTGAAGAGGTGATCGTTGGACCTCCCGTGAGTGTGGCTTACGATACAGAAGGTAAACCCACAAAAGCTATTTTAGGGTTTCTTCAAAGGACAAACTCCTCCGAAAAAGAGCTGATAAAAATACACAAAGGTGAGGCTGAGTATGTAGCAGTAAGAAAAACCTACGAAGGCAAAAAACCCCTTGATCTTTTATCTGAAAGGTTTGAGGAGATTTTACTTTCTGCACCGCTCCCCAAAAGTATGAGATGGGATAAAACGGGTGTGAAGTTTTCAAGACCCATAAGATGGATATGTGCGCTTTACGGTCAAGAAATAGTACCTTTGAGCTTAGGGAAGTTGAAAGCTGGAAATAAGACAAAGGGACACAGATTTATGTCTGAGGAATGGATAGAACTGAGGGATGCATCCGAATATGAAGAAAAACTAAAGGAAAACTACGTAGTACCGGGCTTCAAAGAGAGACTCGGTATGATCTTAAGTTTTCTCAAAGAGGAAAGCTATGGTCTTGGCGGTATTCCTGAGTATCCACAAGGGCTTGAGGAAGAGGTGGCTAATTTGGTAGAGTTTCCCTTTGCAGTCGTAGGTAAGTTTGACGAAAAGTACTTGGAACTTCCCGAAAGAGTTATAGTTACCGTTTTGGCACACCATCAAAGATTTTTCTGTGTAAAAAAAGAAGGGAAACTTCTCCCCAGATTTGTAGCTATAAGCGGGAATATTCCCAAGAATGGCTTAATAGTTAAAGGTTACGAAAAAGTAATAAAGGCAAGGCTTGAAGATGCTCTTTTCTTTTATAGAGAGGATATGAAAACTAAGCTTGAGCATCTCGTTGACAAACTCTCTCAGGTAGTTTTTCACCCTAAGGTGGGGAGTATGCTTGAGAAAACTCAAAGGATTATGACTATTTCTGAAGAGATAGCAAAAAGTTTAGGTCTTGACACAGGCTTGTTGGAAAAGATAAAAAGGGCTGCCTATCTTTCAAAAGCCGATATTCTCACTAACATGGTAAAGGAGTTTGACGAGCTTCAGGGGTATATGGGATACGTGTATGCAAAAGAGCAAGGTGAAGATGAAGATGTAGCTTCCGCCATATACGAACATTATCTTCCTAAATCTCCCTCTGATCCGTTTCCCTCAAGCATCGTAGGGAAGGTACTTTCCTTAGCGGATAAGATAGACAGTACCGTAACGCTGATAAAAGCAGGTGAGATCCCCTCAGGAAGCTCGGATCCATACGGATTGAGAAGGCATACTTACGGCATATTTTCCCTACTTGAGGATACTCTGTGGGATCTTGATCTTAGGGAGCTTATAGGAAAGTTTTACAAAAGTGTGGATAAGGACGTGGAAGCTTTCTTAAGTAACAGACTATTTGCTTACCTTGAACCTTACGGTTACGACGTTGTTAGAGCTGTTTTTGAAGTTCATGATCCTTTAAAACCATTAAGGTGCATACAGATGGTTAAAAGAATTGCCAATTTGAAAGATGAGCAGAAATTTAAAGATATAGCAAATGCTTACAGAAGGGTGGTGAGAATACTTCCCAAGGAGTGGGAGGATAGCGTGGTTGACGAGGGAGCTTTAAAGGAGAAGGAAGAGGTGGACCTGTGGGAGAAAGTGAAGGATCTCAGTACTAAAGCTCAGGACATATTGGATCTTCATCCTCTCAAAGAAAGCATAGATAAGTTTTTTGACACTGTCCTTGTTATGGACAAAGAAGAGAACCTAAGAAGAAACAGATTAGCTCTACTTTTAAATGTAAAAAAACTCTTTAATCGTTTTGCTGACTTTAACATGTTAGTTTATGAGGAGGTATAAAGATGGCTAAGCGCTACTTAGTTTGGCTTGATGAGGTTAGTATTGAAGATATACCCCTTGTGGGTGGTAAAAATGCGTCATTAGGGGAAATGATAAGGAATCTTTCTTCTCTTGGGATAAACATACCATACGGCTTTGTGGTCACTTCAGAAGCTTATTACGAATTTGTAAAATATAACAAACTGGAAGATGAAATAAGAAATGTCTTAAAGGGGCTTGACACTGGTAACATTGAGGATCTCGCCAGAAGAGGACACCAGATCAGGGAACTCATAAGAGGCGGTGAGTTCCCCACAGAACTTGAGGAACTCATAAAAAAGTACTACGGAAAACTATCCGAAAGGTATGGATCTTTTGCTGTGGATGTGGCTGTACGCTCATCTGCAACAGCTGAGGACCTGCCTCATGCATCTTTTGCTGGTCAACAGGAGACATATCTCAATGTGGTCGGTGCGGAAAATGTACTTACAGCCATAAAGAACGGCTTTGCCTCCCTCTTTACTGACAGAGCGATATCCTACAGGGAATCCTTCGGCTTTGATCACTTCAAGATAGGCATAGCTATGGGTGTGCAGAAAATGGTGAGGTCCGATATGGGTGCGTCAGGTGTTATGTTCACACTTGATACGGAGTCGGGATTTAAAGATGTTGTTGTAATAAATGCAGCTTACGGGCTTGGTGAACTCATGGTTCAGGGTGCTATAACTCCGGATGAATACATGGTTTTTAAACCAACTCTACAGGCAGGTTATTCCGCAATAATAGAAAAGAAGCTAGGACGCAAGGACAGAAAGATGATCTACGGTGTAGGAGGTGAGAGGACAAAGATCGTGAACGTACCGCTATCGGAACAAAAACAGTTCGCTTTAATGGATGACGAAATACTCAAGCTTGCCAAGTGGGGCGTCCTTATAGAGGAACATTACTCAAAGAAGAACGGAAGATGGACACCCATGGATATAGAGTGGGCAAAGGATGGCATATTAAACGAGCTTTTCGTTGTTCAGGCAAGACCGGAAACTGTACATTCAAGGAAAGAAGAACGCATACTCAAGGTTTACAAATTTTCAGAACCCGTTGAAAAGAGAGAAAAGAGAAGAGTAGTTTACGGCATAGCTGTGGGAGATAAGATAGCCACCGGCAGAGTTAGAGTAATATATGACCTTAAGGATGCGGGCAAGTTCCAAGAAGGTGAGGTGCTTGTAACAGATATAACGGATCCGGATTGGGAACCTATAATGAAGAAGGCATCCGCCATAATCACCAACAGGGGAGGAAGAACCGCACATGCGGCTATAGTGGCAAGGGAACTCGGTATACCTGCGGTGGTAGGAACGCACAAAGCTACTGAGTTATTAAAGAGCGGTATGGAAGTGACTGTATCATGTGCGGAGGGTGAAATAGGATACGTCTATGAAGGGTACGTACCCTTTGAGATAGAAGAAATAAATCTTGAAAACCTACCAAGACCTAAAACCAAAATTATGATGAATGTCGGTAATCCAGAATCAGCTTTTAAATATTCCTTCATACCAAATGACGGAGTAGGATTAGCCAGAGAGGAGTTTATAATAGCCAACTACATAAAGATACATCCGCTGGCACTTCTTCACTATGAGGAATTAAAAGATCTTCTCGTAAAACTGGAAAAGGAAGGTCTTGTTGACGAAAAGGGTTACTGTCTCATGTCAGCCATTCAAAACTACGCCAAGAGCCCCTTACTGGAAAAGCTCGTAAAAGGCAAAGATAGAAAGCCCGTACCCCTCAAAAGGATCGTAGAGGACATTGAAAACTTAACTTTTGGCTACGAAGATAAAGCCCAGTACTTTGTAAAAAAACTCTCTTACGGGATAGCAAAAATATCTTCCGCCTTCTATCCAAACCCCGTTATAGTAAGGTTTTCTGATTTTAAGTCCAACGAGTACAGAGGTTTAATAGGAGGAGAGCTTTTTGAACCAGAAGAGGAAAATCCCATGCTCGGATGGAGGGGAGCCTCCAGATACTATTCGGACACATACAAAGAAGCCTTTGGACTTGAATGCCAGGCGATCCTCAGAGTACGCAATAAGATGGGACTCACAAACACCAAGGTTATGATACCCTTTTGCAGAACACCCGAGGAGGGACAAAGGGTGCTTAAGGTGATGGAGGAGTTCAAGTTAAGAAGGGGGGATAACGGCTTGGAAGTATACGTGATGGCTGAGCTTCCAAGTAATATACTCCTCGCAGATAAATTTGCTGAAATATTTGATGGCTTTTCCATAGGATCTAACGACCTTACTCAACTTACCTTAGGATTAGACAGAGATTCGGCTTTGGTGGCACATCTGTATGATGAGAGAAACGAGGCAGTAAAGAGGCTCATATCCCAACTTATTAAGGTAGCAAAAGATAGAGGAAGGAAGGTAGGTATATGCGGACAGGGACCGTCCGACTTTCCCGAATTTGCTGCTTTTCTTGTTGAAGAGGGTATAGACAGCATATCACTGAATCCCGATTCTGTTCTAAAGACCATGTTGGTAGTGACAAAAGCCGAAGAAAAAAGCAGGGGGGTTGTCATATGAAACTGACCTTACCCAAGATAAAACTTCCCACCTTAAGAAAAGTAAAGGTGTCCTTATCTTTGCAAATAACTGAGAAGGTACTGAGAATTCTGGATCTAAATCAGGAAAAGAAGCCCGTTTTTGAGCCTGTGGAAGTCATATGGGAAGGCAAAAGCGATAGTGAAAAGATAAATATACTCAAAACTTATGTGGACAGATACAACCTTAAAGGAAGAGATGTTATATCATGCCTGTCTGTAAATGATGGGCTTTTGAAGTTTTACAAATACCCTGTTACTATGAGCCAGAAGGATCTTCAGCATGCCATAGATTGGGCTATAAAAAGAGAGCTGTCTATGATAAAGGAAGGTACTCTTTACGACTACTATATACTTGAGAAAAGTAAAGAGAGCAAAAATGTGATCATGCTTTTGACCCTTGCCAGAGAGGAAGCCATAAATAACCTCAAAAAGATCGTAGAATCTGCAGGCATGAAATTGAGAATACTGGATTATGAAGTTATAACTATAGTGAACTATGGTCTGTATAACGAGCTGCCCGTTCCTTTTTCGGTACTTTACGTAGATTATGGGTATGCACTGTTGGTAACTTACTCACCAATAAACGTATCGTACTTTGTCATACCCTGGAGCTATACTGAATACCTTAACAAAAAAGATGAACAATCCTTAGAGAACTTTTTTGCCGAGGTGAGAAACATAGTGGTCATAAACGATCTTTCAAGTGTTTATATAGCAGGTCCCATACTCTCAGAAGAGAGTCTTCTCACAAGAGTTCTTGAAAATCTACCCATACTTGGTCTCCTTGACATAGAAAGCATAAAGCCTAACTTCTTTATTCCGTATACCTTAAGTATAAGAGGTATGGAGGGATGATAAAGATAAATCTCGCAAAAGAAAGGGAAGGGAAGAGGTTACTGGAAAAAGAGATAAAGCCTGCTGTAGGATTACCAAAAATAGGTATTCCTATAAAAAGAGAGGCAAGCGTTTACTACCTTTCCGCCATTCTGTGGCTGTGCGTCATCTTAACAGGTATTTATTACTATAGGCTCTCGTCGGAGAGAGAACAGATCAAAAGGGAGATAGATCAGCTCAACGCTCAAAAGATAC
>JBEULM010000014.1 GCA_041287335.1 Hydrogenobacter sp. | reverse complement strand
TTTTTACGTTCACACCAGTATTACAGCTTGCAAGACTACCCCCAGTTAATGCCCACCTTACTAAATCTATCCTTGTCATGTACAGAAAGTTGAGACAGCTACCGCTGTATAACTTTGTCTTATCTAGTGCATCAAAACATCCCCACCAATTACATACGTACGCACTTTTTGGACAGCTCGCAGGTGTTCCTGTAGTTTCTACCCAGACACCTGATTGATATTTGTAAACTTTTGTAGGATCAAAGTATCCTTCCTCTGTACCTTGATATGTCCAGCCACATCCTGATGAGGAAGTACAACAACCAGTTTTATACGAATTAGGATTGTAGGCACACCATGACATTGACCCGCTGACATCTATAAGGAGCATTACGTTTGGAGATACAGCTTGCCCTACATAAGGAGGAATGTAGCAGTAACTTCCCATAGAGGCAGCTTTTACATTACTTTCTTTTGGATTTAAAAACACCAAGGATATGAAAAGGAGTGTTAGCAGGCTCTTTACCTTCATGGCTTTTCACTCCCCTTTATCCTGTATGTTCCTCCATCTTGGCACTTGCTACTGTCTATCATTACAGAAACATCTCTGTTTAGAAGCTTACTGGCATCCATACCCGGTTTGGAAAGAAGGTTCATTTTATAGCCTTTGCATGGTCCTGATACGCCAACTGCTTTTATTGTACCGGTTCTTTGATCATAGTCCATCACTTTTACAGTTATGAAAAGTTCATCTATCCCGAAGCTTGCGGTGATCATTAATATACATAAAATAGCTAACACCTTCCTCATTTTTTTTCCACCTTCCTCAGTATTATTGTCTTTCAATTGCGTTGTGTTTGCGTGATGTTTATGTGAAACTATTTACAGCTTGAAACTTTTTCTGTGTATATCAGTGTAGCCAAACTTTTTTAAAAGCTCTCTGTGTCTGACAGTGGGGTATCCTTTATGTTTTGTAAATTCGTACTCAGGAAATAGACGGTGATAATGCTCCATGATTCTGTCTCTCAATACTTTTGCTATAATGGATGCGCACGCACAACTTAAGCTTTTTTCGTCACCTTTGACCAGAGGAAGGCAGTTGTAATTTTCCAGATTTACGTAATCGCTTATGACCACGTCAAAAGGGTGTTTGAGATCCTCAATGGCTCTTTTCATAGCCAGCTTTGTAGCTTGAAGGATATTTATCCTGTCTATGACTACGCTATCTACTACCGCAGTGCCAACGGATAGAGCTTTAGCCTTTATGATCTCAAAGGCTCTTTCCCTTTCACTCTGAGACATCCTTTTAGAATCCCCGCTTATGAAGGGTTCGGTGTAAGGTGGTAGAATTACAGCTGCAGCAACAACTGGACCTGCCAAAGGTCCCCTTCCCGCCTCATCCACCCCGGCAACCAAAAGACCCTTTTTCCAGAAAGATAGCTCGTAATCTATCACTTCTTTTTCTCCCAGGGCTTTATCTCTCTCACCTTACCTGCAGCTTCTTTGCCTTTATACTTTCTCAAGAAGTAAAGCTTTGCCCTCCGTACCTTTCCGTACTTTACAATCTCTATCTTTTCTATATTTGGGCTTGCAAAAGGAAAGATCCTCTCAACACCAACACCGTAAGACTCCTTCCTTACAGTAAAGCTCCTATTTATTCCGCCCCCCTTTATCCTTATCACTACACCTTCAAAAGGCTGTATACGTTCCTTATCTCCTTCCACTATCTTGTAATGTACCCGTACTGTATCACCCACTTTAAACTCGGGAAAATCCCTTTTAGGTTGATATAAAAGTTCCACATCACGGATAACGCTACTCATTTTTTCACCTCCTTTCAGGAAGGTTAAATTATAACACAAACAAGTTATAATGTTCCTATGCTGTGGAAAAAGCCCGTCTTTGAACTTAGGGATCTCATACTCAGAAAGGAGGTAAAAGTTTCGGAAGTTCTGGAGAGCTTTATTGAGAGATTTTCACACACCGAAGATAAGGTTAGAGCTTTTATAACACCGCTTTACGAAGAGGCTCTAAAAGAGGCAAAATCTTTGGACGGTAAAGTAGAAGATAAACCCCTTTTTGGCATACCCGTTGCAATAAAGGATAACATAAACGTAAAGGGTGTAAGAACCACATGCGCATCAAAAATGTTAGAGAACTATGTATCCGTGTACGATGCTACCGTAATTGAGAAACTCAAACTTGCCGGAGCTTTGATAGTAGGGAAGACTAACATGGATGAGTTTGCTATGGGTTCTTCTACAGAGTACTCAGCTTTCTTCCCTACCAGAAATCCATGGGATCTTGAGAGGGTACCTGGAGGCTCTTCTGGTGGATCGGCGGTGAGCGTAGCTGTATTTTCAGCGCCACTTTCTTTGGGTTCTGACACGGGAGGTTCTATACGTCAACCTGCATCTTTTTGCGGTGTTATAGGTCTAAAGCCTACTTATGGAAGGGTTTCAAGATACGGACTTGTAGCTTTCGCCTCTTCGCTTGATCAGATAGGACCTTTTGGGAGAAGGACACAGGACGTAGCCCTGCTTATGGAGGTGATCTCAGGACAAGACATGAAGGATTCCACATCTGCGCAAGTACCCGTTCCCAAATTTTCCCAGGAGATAAAAAAGGAAGCCAAGGGTTTGAGGATAGGAATACCTAAGGAGTTTTTTGAGTTTAAGATGGAGCAAGGTGTTATAGATTGTTTTAAATCTTTCCTCAAAGAACTTGAGGCACACGGCTACTTTGTTGAAGAGGTTTCCCTACCTCACGTGAAGTACTCTATACCTGCTTACTACGTTATAGCACCCTCTGA